>NZ_JBHYMC010000069.1:0-38286 GCF_042742535.1 Streptomyces sp. NPDC058880 | reverse complement strand
CAAGACGCTCGACTGGGATACCCCAGCCGAGCGTCTACGTGATCTACTCACCACCTGAAACCAAGTGGTGTTGCGACGACCCCTTGAACCCAAGCGGTGGCATCCGGGGCCTTCCACGTACGGCCGGCGCAGCGACTGCGCTAGCGCAGCGACGTCGCTCGTGCCTCGCGGCGGTTGTGGCGGAAGGTGTTGGCCCTCCGCGTCGTCGCGAACAGCGGAATGGTCGCGGCCATGGCGATCTGCAGCGCACAGCCGGTCTGGAGCAGCATCTGGCCGCCCGGCGCGTCGAACGCCCAGGCCGCCAGCAGGCCCATCGCACTGATGATCCAGCAGAGCATCGCCACCGCGAGGACACCCCGCGGCTTGGGGTACTCGACCCGGCTCACCATCAGCCACGCCACCCCGACGATCGCCAGCAGTGTCGGGATGAACGGGAGCTCCAGCAGCACGATCGAGACGACCGTCAGCGCGCCGAAGGGGCTCGGCATGCCCTGGAACATGCCGTCCTTCATCGTCACGCAGCTGAATCTCGCCAGGCGGAGCACCACGGCGAGCAGCACCACGATCGCGGCCAGCGCCGACACCTTCTGGTCCGCGTCGACGGCGACCATGCCGTAGACGAGGACGAAGTAGGCGGGGGCGAGACCGAAGCTGATCAGGTCGGACAGGTTGTCCAGCTCGGCACCCATCGGCGAGCTGCGCAGCTTGCGGGCCACGATGCCGTCGAAGAGGTCGAAGACCGCGGCGAGCAGCATCAGTATCACGGCAGTGGCGGCGCTGTTGCGGGCCATGCCCGTCTCGCCGCTCCCGGTGAGGTGCGGGATGAGGATTCCGGTGGTGGTGAAGTACACCGCCATGAATCCGCACGTGGCGTTGCCGAGGGTGAGCGTGTCCGCTATCGACAGCCGCAGCGAGAGCGGCATGTCGTCCTCGGCGGACTCCTCCTCGGCGGACTCGGGCACCCAGCCGGTGGCCGGAGTCTCAGGGTCAGTCACGGTCAATTCGTGTCACCCCCGCGGTGGTGGCCTGACCGACCTCGACCGCGACCTCGACGCCCTCCGGGAGGTAGATGTCGACGCGGGAGCCGAAGCGGATCAGACCGATGCGTTCGCCCTGCTCCACCTTGGTGCCGGCCGGCAGGTACGGGACGATGCGGCGGGCGACGGCGCCGGCGATCTGCACCATCTCGATGTCACCGAGCTCGGTGTCGAAGTGCCAGACAACGCGCTCGTTGTTCTCGCTCTCCTTGTTGAAGGCCGGGACGAATCCGCCGGGGACGTGCTCCACGGACGTCACCGTGCCCGCCAGGGGCGCGCGGTTGACGTGGACGTTGAGCGGGCTCATGAAGATCGCGACCCGGGTCCGTCCGTCCTTCCACGGCATGATGCTCTGCACCACACCGTCGGCGGGCGAGATGACACGGCCCTGAGCGATCTCGCGCTCCGGGTCACGGAAGAACCACAGCATGCCCGCGGCGAGCGCGGTTGCGGGCACGGCCGCGGCTGCCCAGCGCCCGGACTTGCGGGCCCGGGTGAGGCTGAGCGCCGCGGTGGCGACGGTCGGCAGAAGCCACGGCGATGCTCCGCGGGCGAGACGTACGCCGAGTCGGCTGTCGCGGGCTGCAGAGGTTTGGCTGTGGGGCATGGATGACCTTCGTAGCGGGTGATTGCCGCGCCGCAAACAGGGGGACGGGACGGCGGCTTTACTGGAATGCTATCGGTTGCGCGCAACAACTGGGCAAGCCAGAAGCCGAGTCGATGGCCGTCGGCCAGTGACTGGTAGTGACCTTGCTGCGACGGACCCTGGGAGGATCCGTCGCAAAAGGGACTTTCAGCCCTGGAGTCGGTACTCCTCGAGCAGGCGTCGCCCGATGATCATTTTCTGGATCTCGGCGGTACCTTCACCGATCAGCAGCATCGGAGCCTCGCGGTAGAGGCGCTCGATCTCGTACTCCTTCGAGAATCCGTATCCGCCGTGGATCCGGAAGGCGTCCTCCACCACCTCCTTGCAGTACTCGGAGGCGAGGTACTTCGCCATCCCTGCTTCGAGGTCGTTTCGTTCCCCGGAGTCCTTTTTGCGTGCTGCATTCACCATCATCGCATGAGCGGCTTCGACCTTGGTAGCCATCTCGGCCAGCTTGAACTGGATGGCCTGGTGTTCGGCGATCGCCTTGCCGAAAGTGTGACGCTGCTGGGCATATGAGACGCCGAGTTCGAAAGCACGCTGAGCGACGCCGCAGCCACGCGCCGCCACGTTGACGCGGCCGACCTCGACGCCGTCCATCATTTGGTAAAACCCTCGGCCCGTCTGGCCGCCGAGGACGCGATTGGCCGGAATGCGCAGTCCGTCCATGATGAGCTCGGTCGTGTCGACGCCCTTGTAGCCCATCTTGTCGATCTTGCCGGGGATGGTCAGGCCGGGACGGACCTCACCGAAGCCGGGCTCCTTCTCGACGAGGAAGGTCGTCATCGACTTGTGCGGCGCGGTGCCCTCGGGGTGTCCTTCGTCACTCCGGACGAGAACAGCCACCAGGGTGGAGCTGCCGCCGTTCGTCAGCCACATCTTCTGGCCGTTCAGGACGTACTCGTCGCCGTCCTTCACCGCCTTGGACGTGATGGCCGACACGTCGGAGCCGAGCGCCGGCTCCGACATCGAGAAGGCGCCGCGCACCTCGCCCAGCGCCATGCGCGGGAGGAAGTGGTCCTTCTGCTCCTGCGTGCCGTGCTGCTTGAGCATGTACGCCACGATGAAGTGCGTGTTGATGATGCCCGAGACGGACATCCAGCCGCGCGCGATCTCCTCGACGCACAGCGCGTAGGTGAGGAGCGACTCACCCAGGCCGCCGTACTCCTCCGGGATCATCAGCCCGAAGAGGCCGAGCTCCTTGAGGCCGTCGACGATCTGCTGCGGGTACTCGTCGCGGTGCTCCAGCTCGGTGGCGACCGGGATGATCTCCTTGTCGACGAACTCGCGGACGGTCTTGAGGATCTCCCGCTGGACGTCGGTCAGCCCGGCGGTCTGGGCGAGTCGGGCCATGGCTACTTCTCCTGGGTCTTCGGCCGGGGGCGGCCGGGCTGCTCGCCGCCGCGCTCCTTGATGTAGGTCTCGGTCGGGACCATCACCTTGCGCCGGAAGACGCAGACGAGGGTGCCGTCCTGCTTGTAGCCCTTGGTCTCCACGTAGACGATGCCGCGGTCGTTCTTCGACTTCGACGGCGTCTTGTCGAGGACCGTGGTCTCGCCGTAGATCGTGTCGCCGTGGAAGGTCGGCGCCACGTGCCGCAGGGACTCGATCTCCAGGTTGGCGATGGCCTTCCCGGAGACGTCCGGCACGGACATGCCGAGCAGCAGCGAGTAGATGTAGTTGCCCACGACGACGTTCTTGCCGAAGTCGGTGGTGTTCTCGGCGTAGTTCGCGTCCATGTGGAGCGGGTGGTGGTTCATGGTCAGGAGGCAGAAGAGGTGGTCGTCGTACTCCGTGACCGTCTTCCCGGGCCAGTGCTTGTAGACCGCCCCGACCTCGAACTCCTCGTACGTGCGTCCGAACTGCATGGTGGTCTGTCCTTGTCAGCCGGTGGGAATCTCGAACTTGGTGGTGCGCTGCATGCCGGCCGCCCGGCCCTTGCCCGCGATGACCAGGGCCATCTTGCGGCTGGCCTCGTCGATCATCTCGTCGCCGAGCATCGCCGAGCCCTTCTTGCCGCCGGCCTCCGACGTGCACCAGTCGTACGCGTCGAGGATCAGCTCGGCGTGGTCGTAGTCCTCCTGGGAGGGGGAGAAGACCTCGTTGGCCGCGTCGACCTGGCCGGGGTGCAGCACCCACTTGCCGTCGAAGCCCAGCGCCGCTGCCCGGCCCGCCACCTCGCGGTAGGCGTCCACGTCGCGGATCTGGAGGAAGGGGCCGTCGATCGCCTGGAGGTTGTGCGTCCGGGCCGCCATCAGGATGCGCATGAGGATGTAGTGGTAGGCGTCCGCCGGGTAGCCGGGCGGCTGCATGCCCACGACCAGGGACTTCATGTTGATGGAGGCCATGAAGTCGGCCGGGCCGAAGATGATGGTCTCCAGCCGGGGCGAGGCGGCGGCGATCTCGTCGACGTTCACCAGGCCCTTGGCGTTCTCGATCTGCGCCTCGATGCCGATCTTGCCGACCTCGAAGCCCATCGTCTTCTCGATCTGGGTCAGGAGGAGATCGAGGGCCACGACCTGCTGGGCGTCCTGGACCTTCGGCAGCATGATGCAGTCGAGGTTCTGGCCGGCGCCCTCGACGACCGTGATGACGTCGCGGTAGGTCCAGTGGGTGGTCCAGTCGTTGACGCGCACGACGCGGGTCTTGCCGGTCCAGTCGCCGTTGTTCAGCGCGTCCACGATGGTGTGGCGGGCGCCTTCCTTGGCGAGCGGGGCGCAGGCGTCCTCCAGGTCCAGGAAGACCTGGTCGGCCGGCAGCCCCTGGGCCTTCTCCAGGAACCGCGGGTTCGAGCCGGGCACCGCGAGGCAGGAGCGGCGCGGGCGAAGGCGGTTGACCGGGTGGACTGGCGTGGTCATGCGGGGACCTCCGTGCTTGCAATGATGGCGGCGTTGTCGAGTGGGTCGAGCTTGTTGGCCTTGCGGATCTCGTCGACGATACGGCCGATGATCTCCGTGATGCCGAAGTCCTTCGGCGTGAAGACGGCGGCCACCCCCGCGGCCCTGAGCGCGGCGGCGTCGGCGTTGGGAATGATGCCTCCGACGATGACGGGGATGTCACCCGCCCCCGCGGTGCGCAGCCGTTCCAGGACGTCCGGCACCAGGGCGCTGTGCGATCCGGACAGGATGGACAGTCCCACGCAGTGCACGTCCTCGGCCAGCGCGGCGGAGGAGATCTCCTCCGGCGTCAGCCGGATGCCCTGGTAGACCACCTCGAAGCCGGCGTCGCGGGCGCGGACGGCGATCTGCTCCGCCCCGTTGGAGTGTCCGTCCAGGCCGGGCTTGCCCACCAGCAGGCGCAGCCGGCCCGAGCCGAGGTCGTCGGCGGTGCGGGCCACCTTCTCGCGGACCTCGTGCATCGGCGTGCCCGGTTCGGCGGCGACGGCGACCGGGGCCGAGGAGACGCCGGTCGGGGCGCGGAACTCGCCGAACACCTCGCGCAGCGCGCCCGCCCACTCGCCGGTGGTGACACCGGCCCGGGCGCACTCCAGGGTGGCCTCCATCAGGTTCTCGGTTCCGGCGGCGGCCTCCTTGAGCCGGTCCAGAGCCTGCCCCACGGTGGGGAAGACGAACGGGTCGCCGTTGCCCTGGCGGTCCGAGGACTCCTGCCGCTCGGACCGCCAGCGGCCGATCCGCTCGACGGTGAAGGCCTCCACGGCTCCGTCCACCGTCATGATGGCGCCGTCCAGGTCGGCCGTCAGCGGGTTCGGTTCGGTCTGCTCGAAGCAGTTCACGCCGACGATCTTGTCCTCGCCGGCCTCGATCCGCGCCCGCCGCTCGGCGTGCGAGGAGACCAGCTGGGACTTCAGGTAGCCGGACTCGACGGCGGCCATGGCGCCGCCCATCTCCTGGATCCGGTCGATCTCGGCCAGGCAGTCGGCGACCAGGGAGTCGACTTTGGCTTCGATGACGTGGGATCCGGCGAAGATGTCGTCGTACTCCAGCAGGTCGCTCTCGTGTGCCAGGACCTGCTGGATGCGCAGCGACCACTGCTGGTCCCAGGGCCGGGGCAGGCCCAGCGCCTCGTTCCAGGCGGGCAGCTGTACCGCGCGGGCGCGGGCGTCCTTGGAGAGGGTGACCGCGAGCATCTCCAGCACGATGCGCTGCACGTTGTTCTCCGGCTGCGCTTCGGTGAGTCCGAGGGAGTTGACCTGGACGCCGTAGCGGAAGCGGCGCTGCTTGGCGTTCTCGATGCCGTAGCGCTCCTGGGTGACCTTGTCCCAGATGCGGCCGAAGGCGCGCATCTTGCACATTTCCTCGATGAAGCGGACGCCCGCGTTCACGAAGAAGGAAATGCGGGCGACCACCTCGCCGAAGCGCTCCTCGGGAACCTGCCCGGAGTCGCGCACCGAGTCGAGGACGGCGATCGCCGTGGACATCGCGTACGAGATCTCCTGGACCGGGGTGGCCCCGGCCTCCTGCAGGTGGTAGCTGCAGATGTTGATCGGGTTCCACTTCGGGATGTGGTTGACCGTGTACGCGATCATGTCGGTCGTCAGCCGCAGGGACGGCCCCGGCGGGAAGACGTGCGTCCCGCGCGAGAGGTACTCCTTGACGATGTCGTTCTGGGTGGTGCCCTGGAGCTGGGAGATGTCCGCGCCCTGCTCCTCGGCGGCCACCTGGTAGAGCGCCAGCAGCCACATGGCGGTGGCGTTGATCGTCATCGAGGTGTTCATCTGCTCCAGGGGTATGTCCTGGAACAGCCGCCTCATGTCGCCCAGATGGGAGACCGGGACCCCGACCCGGCCCACCTCGCCGCGGGCGAGGATGTGGTCGGGGTCGTAGCCGGTCTGCGTCGGCAGGTCGAACGCGACCGACAGGCCGGTCTGGCCCTTGGCGAGGTTGCGGCGGTACAGCTCGTTGGACGCCTCGGCCGTGGAGTGGCCGGCGTACGTCCGCATGAGCCACGGACGGTCCTTCTGGCGCTCTGTCATCTCAGGCTGTCCCTTAGGCCTTTGAACGGACTCAGACGTTGCGGAAGCGGTTGATGGCGTCCAGGTGCTGGGCGCGCATCTCGTGGTCGCGGACGCCGAGGCCCTCCTCGGGGGCGAGCGCGAGGACGCCGACCTTGCCCTGGTGGAGGTTGCGGTGGACGTCGTAGGCGGCCTGGCCGGTCTCCTCCAGGGAGTAGACCTTGGAGAGAGTGGGGTGGATCTTGCCCTTGGCGATCAGGCGGTTGGCCTCCCACGCCTCGCGGTAGTTGGCGAAGTGCGAGCCGACGATGCGCTTCAGCGACATCCACAGGTAGCGGTTGTCGTACTGGTGCATGTAGCCCGAGGTCGAGGCGCAGGTGGTGATGGTGCCGCCCTTGCGGGTGACGTAAACGCTCGCGCCGAAGGTCTCGCGGCCCGGGTGCTCGAAGACGATGTCGATGTCCTCGCCACCGGTCAGCTCACGGATCTTGGAGCCGAAGCGCTTCCACTCGCGCGGGTCCTGGGTGTGCTCGTCCTTCCAGAACGTGTAGCCCTCGGCGTTGCGGTCGATGACCGCGGTGGCGCCCATGGACCGGCAGATGTCGGCCTTCTCGGGGGAGGAGACCACGCAGATCGGATTGGCGCCGCCGGCCAGCGCGAACTGGGTGGCGTAGGAGCCGAGGCCGCCGCTGGCGCCCCAGATCAGGACGTTGTCGCCCTGCTTCATGCCGGCGCCGTTTTGGGAGACCAGCTGGCGGTAGGCGGTGGAGTTGACCAGGCCGGGGGCGGCGGCCTCCTCCCAGCTCAGGTGGTCGGGCTTCGGCATCAGCTGGTTGGACTTGACGAGCGCGATCTCGGCCAGGCCGCCGAAGTTGGTCTCGAAGCCCCAGATGCGCTGCTCGGGGTCGAGCATCGTGTCGTTGTGGCCGTCGGAGGACTCCAGCTCGACGGAGAGGCAGTGGGCGACGACCTCGTCGCCCGGGTTCCAGGCGTTGACACCGGGGCCGGTGCGCAGGACGACGCCCGCGAGGTCGGAGCCGATGACGTGGTAGGGGAGGTCGTGGCGCTTGGTGAGCTCCGACAGGCGCCCGTAGCGCTCCAGGAAGCTGAAGGTGGAGACGGGCTCGAAGATCGAGGTCCACACGGAGTTGTAGTTGACCGAGGAGGCCATGACGGCCACCAGGGCCTCGCCCGGGCCCAGCTCGGGGAGCGGGACGTGGTCCAGGTGCAGGGACTTGCGCGGGTCCTTCTCGCGGGTGGTGAGCCCGGCGAACATCTCCGCCTCGTCCTTGTGCACGGTGATCGCGCGGTAGGAGTCGGGGAGCGGCAGGGCGGCGAAGTCTGCGGCGGTGGCGGACTGCGACTGAATCGCGTCCAGGATGTCCTTCACGGTGAGCCTCCGGCTAGCGCTGATGAGGGTGCGCTGAGGTGAACGGGTGCGTGGAGCGGGTGCGGTGTGCCGTCGGTCCGGCTGTGCTGTGGTGCTGGGCGCCGCCCGTGGTGGGGCGTGCGGGTGCCTGGTGACGCAGGCGTCCGGGGCGCGTTCCGTGCCGTGTGGGCGTGGGTCGCGGGGACATCCGGACGAGATTCAACGTATGGCACCCCGTGTCACCCGGCAAGGCACCGCGTGCCAAAACTTTCTCTCATTTGCCTATTGACCTGCGCAGATGAGCGATGATCGATCAAAGTTACCGCCGAGTAGGGGCAAGCCGGACATACGAAAGCGGCCGCCCCCTCCTCGGGGACGGCCGCTGTGACGAGCATCGCTTCCGGTGTCGCTACCTCGCGCGCAGTGCCTCTTCGATGGTCCGCATGACCTCGTCCAGGGGTGCGTCGGTCCGGGCCACCGCCACCAGCACCTCGCCCTCCGTGCGGACGGCCGCCGGCGCGGAGGGCGCCGCCGGGCTCAGGGTGCGGCCCGCGCCGATCCCCGTGCCGAAGGTCTTGCGCACGATCGAGAAGGCGTGGTCCAGCTGCGCCTCCACGTCGCCCTGGCCCCCGGCCCGCAGCCAGCGCCGCAGCACGTGGTTGTGGGCCGTGACTACGGCCGAGGCGGCCACCTCGGCCAGCAGCGGATCGTCGTTGCCGTCGTGGTGGTCGGTCTCGTCGAAGTGCGCCAGCAGGTAGCGGGTGAAGAGCCGCTCGTACCGGGCCACGGAGGCGATCTCCCGCTCCCGCAGCGCCGGCACCTCCCGCGTCAGCCGGTAGCGCTCCACCGACACCGCGGGCGAGGCGGCGTACATCTTCATGACTTCCTTGATCCCGCGGCACACGGTGTCGAGCGGGTGCTCGTGCGCCGGGGCCACGTCGAGGACCGCCTCGGCGCGGATCAGGGTGTCGTCGTGGTCCGGGAAGATCGCCTCTTCCTTCGACCGGAAGTGCCGGAAGAAGGTCCGCCGCGCGACCCCGGCCGTCGCGGCGATCTCGTCGACCGTCGTCGCCTCGTACCCCTTCGTCGCGAACAGCTCCATGGCCGCGGCGGCGAGCTCGCGGCGCATTTTGAGCCGCTGGGCGGCAGCCCGGGTGCCGGCCGCGCTCTCCGGCGCGTCGGGGGCCGAGGAGGCGCGGGGCGAGGTCTTGGCGGGCTGGGACATAGAGCGAAAGTACTTCATTCGCGCGGGGGTGCGCGCCGGAGGGGGGTGGGAGAGGGGTGGATGCGGGGGAGAGCCCGCACTGGGCTCGGGAAGGTCAGTCCGCCGTGAGGGTCCGGCGGACCCGAGCAGCCCTCCCCACGCATCCGGCTCATGGCCCGCTCGGTTACCGCCGGGCGTACTCACGGAATCCGCGGCCGGTCTTCCGGCCCAGGCAGCCCGCCGCCACCAGGTGCTCCAGCAGCGGGGACGGGGCCAGGCCCGGGTCGCGGAACTCCTTGTGGAGAACCTTCTCGATGGCCAGCGAGACGTCGAGGCCGACCACGTCGAGCAGCTCGAACGGCCCCATCGGGTAGCCGCCGCCCAGCTTCATGGCCGCGTCGATCTGGTCGAGGCTCGCGTAGTGCTCCTCCACCATCTTGATCGCGTTGTTGAGGTAGGGGAACAGCAACGCGTTCACGATGAAGCCGGCCCGGTCCCCGCAGTCCACCGGGTGCTTGCGCACCTTCACGCAGATCTCGCGGACAGTGGCGTGCACGTCGTCGGCCGTCAGGACCGTCCGGACGACCTCGACCAGCTTCATCGCCGGGGCCGGGTTGAAGAAGTGCATGCCGATCACGTCCTGTGGGCGCGAGGTCACCCGGGCCACCGCGATCACCGGCAGCGAGGAGGTGGTGGTGGCCAGCACCGCACCCGGCTTGCAGACCTTGTCCAGCGTCGCGAACAGCTCCTGCTTGACCGCCAGGTCCTCGGCGACCGCCTCCACCGCCAGGTCCACCTCGGCGAAGGCATCCAGCGAACCCGCCGGGGTGATCCGGTCCAGGGTGCCGTCCGCCGCCTCCTGGGTCAGCCGGCCCTTGGACACCGCACGGCCCAGGGACTTGCCGATGGCGGCCTTGGCGGCCTCCGCCTTCTCCTGGCTGCGCGCCGCCAGGACCACGTCGAACCCGGCCTGGGCGAAGACCTGCGCGATGCCGCTCGCCATGGTGCCGGAACCGGCCACGCCGACCGAGCTCACCGGGCGGCCCGCACCCAGCAGGGACCCGTCCAGCGGGGTCTGCAGGTCGCGGACGATCACCGAGCTGCCCGGTGCCTCGTACGTGTAGAAACCGCGCCCGGACTTCTGGCCCGCCAGCCCGGCCTCGGCCAGCTGCCCCAGGATCGGGGCCGGGGCGTGCAGCCGGTCCCCGGAGGAGGCGTACATCGCCTCCAGGACCGTGCGGGCCGTGTCCACGCCGATCAGGTCGAGGAGCGCGAGCGGCCCCATGGGCAGGCCGCAGCCGAGCCGCATCGCCGCGTCGATGTCCTCGCGCGAGGCGTACTTCGCCTCGTACATGGCGGCGGCCTGGTTCAGGTAGCCGAAGAGCAGGCCGTCCGCGACGAAGCCGGGCCGGTCGCCGACCGCCACCGGCTCCTTGCCGAGCTCGCGGGCCAGCTCCGTGACCGCCTCCACGGCCGTCGGGGCGGTCAGGACGCACGAGACGACCTCGACCAGCTTCATCGCCGGGACCGGGTTGAAGAAGTGCAGGCCCAAGACCCGCTCGGGGCGCTGGGACTCGGCGGCGAGCCGGGTCACCGACAGGGCGTTGGTGCCCGTGGCCAGGATCGTGTCGGGCCGCACGACCGCGTCGAGCTCGCGGAACACCTGCTGCTTGACCTCGTACGACTCCGGCACGACCTCGATGACGAGATCGGCCTCGGCTGCGGCTGCCAGGTCGGTGAAGGTGCGGAAGCGGGCCAGGACGTCCGCCTGCTCCTGCTCGGTGAGTCGCTCCCGGGCGACGGAGCGCGCGGTCGCGGCGGCGAGGGAGGCGGCGGCCCGGCGGGCGGCGGTCTCGCTGATGTCGATGCCGATGACCTCGCGGCCGGCCCGCGCGAGGACCTCGGCGATGCCGGTGCCCATCGTGCCGAGGCCGACGACGGCGATGGTCTGGAGGGTGGGCTGACTGGACTGACGGTCCATCGAGGGACTCCAGTGGAAGAGGGTGACGACTGAGGGGGCGCGCGGCGCACGTCGCGCGCGGATGCCGTACGGAGTGCCGTGCGGTGAGGAGCCCGGGGCGGCAACGGCCCGGGCCGGAACCCGGCGGGGAGGAACCCGCAGGGGCGAAAGCGGCAGGACCCTGTCCCGGGGCCACGCCGTGCAGTGCGAAACGAACCGACCGGCACGGGGCGGCTGCGTCACCAGGCCGCCCTCGTAGGTGTTGCCACGACAGTAACTCGCCGGTAACTGGTGCGCCAGAGCGCGGACATGTGACCTGTACCGCCGAAATGTACCGATCATCGATCATCGATCAACCGCCCTTGAACATCTCGACGAACCCGGTGTGCCGACCGCCCCGCCGCCCTAGGGTGAGCCGGGTGAACGACGTGCTGGAGCGCCTGCGGGCGGAAGCGGGCGGGTCCCCCGAGTACGAGGCGCTGCGCGCGGCCGGCCCCGATGCGCTCGCGGACGCACTGACCTCGGCCGGGCTGCCCCTGTGGGCCCGCGAGCTGGCCGCGTACCGGCTCGGCCTCGCCGGGGACCGGCGGGCCTTCGAATCCCTGGTGCTGCTCCTCAACCACCGGGACCCGCCCCGCTGCGCGGCCGCGGCGGAGGCGCTGGCCGTCCTCGGCGACCCGCGCACCGCCCGCGCCGCCGCGGCCCTCGCCACCAACGGCCTGCGCACGGCCTACGCCCTCCAGCCCGTCCGGCTGCTCACCGCCCTGCGCGCCCCCGAGTCCGTACCGGCCCTGCTCACCACGCTGGCGCGGCTGCTGTCCCCGAACGACCCCTACTGGCGGGTGGCCCTGGCCTGTGTCGAGGGCTTGGGCGCCCTCGGCGACCCCCGCGCGCGCGAACTCCTCACCCGAGCCCAGTCCCACCCCCGCCTGGCGGTGGCCGCGACCACCGCGCTGCGCGCCCTCGAGGGCTGACAGGATCGG
Organism: Streptomyces sp. NPDC058880; assembly: GCF_042742535.1. Lineage (NCBI taxonomy): Bacteria > Bacillati > Actinomycetota > Actinomycetes > Kitasatosporales > Streptomycetaceae > Streptomyces > Streptomyces sp. NPDC058880. The sequence continues at coordinate 26,175 of NZ_JBHYMC010000069.1, read as the reverse complement.
CCCATGACCGATCACAACGGAAGCCGCCTGACCCGCATATCCGCACCCGAAGGGGTCAGCCCCGGTGCCCACTACAGCCACGTCGTCCTCGGCACGGGACGGTTCGTCGCCGTCTCGGGGCAGTGCGCCCTCGACGAGAAGGGCGCGGTCGTCGGCGAGGGTGACGCCCGCGCGCAGGCCCGTCAGGTCTTCGAGAACCTCCGGCGATGCCTGGCCGCCGCCGGAGCCACCTTCGACGACGTCGTGAAGCTGACGTACTTCGTCACCGACGTCGCGCACCTTCCCGCGGTACGGGAGGCGCGCGAAGTCGTCATCCCCGCCGACCGGCTGCCCGCGTCCTCGGCCGTCCAGGTCTCGGCCCTGTTCCGGCCGGAACTCCTGGTGGAGGTGGAGGCCTTCGCGGTCCTGCCGGCCTGAGACCGGCCCGGGGCCGGCGGGCGACGGCGCGCGGCCCGCCCGCCGGCCCCGCGGTCAGCCGCGGAAGCCGAGCAAGCCGTGCAGGGCCGCGCCGCCCGCCGCGGACGGTACGGCCCGGGTCGCCGTGGTCGGCTGCGGGGCCGCCTGCGCCGGGCAGGAGGCGTCCGCGGCCTGCCCCGTCCTCAGGTAGGCCGCCACCTTCTCGTCCAGGCACGTGTTCCCGCTCAGCGCGATGCCGTGGTTGCCGCCGCCCTCCTCGACCACCAGGTGCGAGCCCGCCAGCTTCTCCCGCATGCTGACCGCCCCGTCGAAGGGGGTCGCCGCGTCGCCCGTCGCCTGCAGGAGCAGGGCGGGCGGCAGGTCCGCGTTGGCCACGTCCGGGGCCCGGAGCGGCTCGGCCGGCCAGAACGCACAGGGCGCGTTGTACCAGGCGTTGTTCCAGGTCATGAACGGCGCCTTGGCGTGGGTGCGCCACATGTCGGCGCGCCAGGCGTTCCAGTTCCGGGGCCAGGCCGAGTCCCGGCACTGGACCGCGGTGTAGACGCTGTAGCTGTTGCCCGCCGACGGCTCCACCGCACCGAACCGCTCGTACGCCGCCACCAGGGGCTTGGGGTCCTTCCTCACCCAGTACGCCGCGAAGGCCTCGGCGAGGCTGGGCCAGTAGCCGTCGTAGTAGCCGCCCGGCATGTAGGTGTCCTCCAGCTCCGACGGGCCCACCTTGCCGCCGGCCGGGGTCCCGCGCAGGGCCTGCCGCATCGCGTACCAGCGCGCCTCGACCACCGCCGGGTCGGTGCCCAGCCGGTAGGTGGCGTCGTGCCGGGCGATCCACGCCAGGAACGCCTTGTGGCGGGCGTCGAAGGCGAGGTCCTGGGAGAGGTTGTCCTCGTACCAGACCCCGTCGGGGTCGACGACGGAGTCCAGGACGAGCCGGTGCACCCGGTCCGGGTGGAGCTTGGCGTACACCGCGCCCAGGTAGGTTCCGTAGGAGTAGCCGAAGTAGCTGACGCGCTCGGCGCCGAGGGCGGTGCGCAGCACCTCGATGTCCCGGGCGGCCGAGACGGTCCCGATGTGCGGGAGCACGTCCGCGTGCCGGGCCCCGCAGGACGCGGCGAAGGCCCGCACGCGGTCCAGGTTGGCCCGCTCGGTGGCGGCGTCCTGCGGTACGGAATCGGGGCGCACCGGAGCGAAGTGGCCGGATCCGCAGTCGAGGACCGGCTCGCTCTTGCCGACGCCCCGGGGGTCGAAGCCGATCACGTCGTACTGCGCGGCCACGTCCTTGGGGAGGGCGGAGGCGACGAACCCGGCGAGTGCGCGCCCACTGCCGCCCGGCCCCCCCGGGTTGACGAGCAGGGGACCCTGAGAGGTCTTGGCGGTGTGGGGGACCCGGGTCAGCGCGAGCGTGATCGTCCGGCCGGCGGGCCGGTCGTGGTCGAGGGGCACCTTGAGGGACGCGCACTGGAGCGTCGGGTAGCGGGGCGTCGCGCAGCCGGTCCAGCGCAGTGCCGCCTGCGCGGTCTGTGCGGCCGGGGCGGGCGCGGCCGGGGCGGCCGTCACCGGACTCGCGAGGGCGGCGGCGACGGTGGAGGTCGCCAGCAGGACGGCGGCGCGCTTCGTGAAGGGGTGGAGCATGGGGCCTCCCAGCCGAGGGTTCTGGGCGGAATCGTCCCGGACGTCACGCCCGGAACGCGGGATTGCGCGGGCGATTGGCCCGATGTGATGACCGTTCGGGGCGCGATGGACGGCAGGGGCGGCCGAGCCGCGTGGCCGGTCCGGGCGGCGGTCCGGCCGGGCGTGCGGGGACGGCGGTGTTCCTCCCGGCCGGGCCCCGCCGGGCCGGGCCGATGCCGAATCCGGCCGCCGGTGCGCGGACTTGCCGGCTGATCACCCGCCGGTGCCGGGTGAGCGCGCGGGGGCCGCCGCGTACGTCCGCCCGTGGCGCTCCACGCGGCGCCGGCGGTGTGCCTCCGGCCGGGCGGTGACCCCGGTGCGGGCCCCGGGCCGCAGATGGAGTACCCGGGGTGTCACGGAGGCGGTGCCGGGCACGGTGCGGGCTGGGGACGGCGGCCCCCGGCTGCGCGTGGGGGAGCAACCGGTGCCGGGGACCGGCGGGACCCGTCGGCACCCCGCGGCCGCTCGCGGCGCCGGTGGACGGGTTCTCCCGGTGCGGGGTGCGCCGCGGCGGGAGCGGGGAACGCGTGTACCCGGGATCGTGCGGGCGTGGCACCCCGCGGTGGGGTGGCCGGCCCGGATTTGGGCCACCGCCCCGGAGGTGGTTGGCTTCGCCGTGACGAGCGGACACAACTGCTGGAGGAACAGGTATGGCGCAGGTCGAGGCCACCACGGAGCGCATCATCGGGGCCGACGCGGAGACGGTCTTCGACACGCTGGCGGACTACAGCGGGACCCGGGGCAAGCTGCTGCCCGAGCACTTCAGCGAGTACGAGGTGCGTGAGGGCGGCGACGGCGAGGGCACCCTGGTGCACTGGAAGCTCCAGGCCACCAGCAAGCGCGTGCGCGACTGCCTGCTGGAGGTCACCGAGCCCACCGACGGGCAGCTCGTGGAGAAGGACCGCAACTCCTCCATGGTCACCACCTGGGTGGTCACCCCGGCCGGCGAGGGCAAGTCCAAGGCCGTCGTCACCACCGTGTGGAACGGCGCCGGCGGCATCGGCGGATTCTTCGAGCGCACCTTCGCGCCCAAGGGCCTCGGCCGCATCTACGACGCCCTGCTGGCCAACCTGGCCGCGGAAGTCGAAGGCAAGGCCTGAGCAAGGCCGTTGCCCGGGCCCGGACGGGCCCGGGCAGGGCCGGGCCGACTCACCGGTTCGGGTGGACTTTCCGCTCGGCCCTCCCGGCCGGGCACCGGCCGCGCCCCGGAAGCGAGGACGTCGCGCGCTGATCCGCCCCCGACGGGGCAACAGCCCTTAGGCTGGGCGCTGCGCGTCCCGGTCGCGTCGCGCGCGACCGCGCAACCGACTGCCCGGGGGCCCGATGAAGATCCTCATCTCCGCCGACATGGAAGGCGCCACCGGCGTCACCTGGCCCGCGGACGTCCTGCCCGGCACGCCCCAGTGGGAGCGCTGCCGCTCCATGTTCACCTCCGACGTCAACGCCGCCGTGCTCGGCTTCTACGACGGCGGCGCGGACCGGGTGCTCGTCAACGAGGCCCACTGGACCATGCGCAACCTGCTGCTGGAGCGGCTCGACGCCCGGGCCGAGATGCTCACCGGCCGCCACAAGTCCCTCTCCATGGTCGAGGGCGTCCAGCGCGGCGACGTCGACGGCATCGCCTTCGTCGGCTATCACACGGGCGCCGGCACCGAAGGCGTCCTCGCCCACACCTACCTGGCCAACTCCATCACCGGGGTGTGGCTCAACGGGACCCGTGCGAGCGAGGGGCTGCTCAACGCCCACGTCGTCGCCGAGTACGGAGTCCCGGTCATCCTGGTCACGGGCGACGACCTGACCTGCGTGGACGCAGCCGGCTACGCCCCGGATGCGGTGACCGTAGCGGTCAAGGACCACGTCTCGCGCTACGCCGCCGTCTGCCGGACCCCGGCCCGTACCGCCGCCGACATCCGGGCCGCAGCCAAGGAGGCCACCGCCCTCGCGGTCCGGCGCGAGCCCGTGCCCGGCGGCCCGTACACCGTGGAGCTGGAGTTCGACGCCGAGCACCTCGCCATGTCCGCCACGGTGGTTCCGGGGGTGCGGCGCAGCGGGGAGCGCAGGGTCGCGTACAGCAGCGAGACGATGTACGAGGGGATCCGCGCCTTCAAGGCGGTCACGACGGTCGTCTCGGCGGCCGTGGAGGAGCAGTATGGCTGACATGCGCGCAATCGACACCGGGCCCCCGGCCGAAGCCGGCGCCCTCCCGGCCGGTGCGGCCGGCGCCGACGCGGTCGACCCGGTCGACCCGGTCGACGCGGTCGACGCGGTGGCTCTGGACGAAGCGGTCGAGTTCACCTCGGACCTCATCAGGATCGACACCTCCAACCGGGGCGGCGGAGACTGCCGCGAGCGGCCCGCCGCCGAATACGTGGCCGAACGGCTCGCCGCCGCCGGGCTGGAGCCGCTGCTGCTGGAGCGCACCCCGGGCCGCACCAACGTGGTCGCCCGGATCGCGGGCACCGACCCCTCCGCCGACGCGCTCCTCGTCCACGGCCACCTCGACGTGGTCCCCGCCGAGGCCGCCGACTGGAGCGCGGACCCCTTCTCCGGAGAGGTCCGCGACGGCGTCGTCTGGGGCCGCGGCGCCGTCGACATGAAGAACATGGACGCGATGGTGCTGGCCGTCGTCCGGGCCTGGGCGCGCGCGGGGGTGCGCCCGCGCCGGGACATCGTGATCGCCTACACCGCCGACGAGGAGGACAGCGCCGTCGACGGCTCCGGCTTCCTCGCCGACCACCATCCGGAACTCTTCGAAGGCTGCACGGAGGGCCTGAGCGAATCCGGCGCCTTCACCGTCCACACCGGCCCCGGCCCCGGCCGCGTCCTCTACCCGATCGCCGCCGGTGAACGCGGCACCGCCTGGCTGAAGCTGACCGCACACGGCACCACCGGCCACGGCTCCAAGCCCAACAGGGCCAACGCCGTCAGCCGGCTCGCCGCTGCCGTCGCCCGGATCGGCGCGTACGAGTGGCCCGTCCGGCTCACCGACACCGTCACTGCCTGCATCACCGAACTCGCCGCGCTCCAGGGCCTGTCGGTCGACCCGCGGCGCCCCGGCCTCGACCTCGACTCGCTCCTCGGCAAACTCGGCCCGTCCGCCGCCCTCGTCGAGGCGACCGTCCGCAACAGCGCCAACCCGACCATGCTCAGCGCCGGATACAAACTGAACGTGATCCCCGGCCGGGCCACCGCCTTCGTCGACGGGCGCACGCTGCCCGGCGGCGAGGCCGAGTTCATCGCCACCCTCGACGCCCTCACCGGCCCCGACGTCACCTGGGAGTTCCACCACCGGGAGGTCGCGCTGGAGGCACCCGTGGACGGGCGGACCTACGCCGTCCTGCGCGAGTCCGTCGAGCGTTTCGACCCGGACGGCCACGTGGTGCCCTTCTGCATGGCGGGCGGCACCGACGCCAAGCAGTTCTCCCGGCTCGGCGTCACCGGCTACGGCTTCTCCCCACTGAAGCTGCCACCCGGCTTCGACTACTGGTCCCTCTTCCACGGCGTGGACGAGCGGGTCCCCGTCGATGCCCTCCACTTCGGCGTCCGTGTCCTCGACCGCGCGCTGCGCACCCTGTGAGCGGGGCCCGGTGATGAACCCCACGCGCACCTGCCCGTACGGAAGCTGGCCCTCGCCCCTCGACGCGGGCCTCGCGGCCTCGCTCGACGGACGGCCCGAGTACATCGGCACGGTCGGCCCCGAGGTGTGGTGGACCGAGCCCCGGCCGCGGGAGGCGGGCCGCCGCACCTTGGTGCGCCGCCGCCCTGCCGGGGCCGGGACCGAGGTCAGCGAGCTGCCCGCGCCGTGGAACGTGCGCAGCCGGTTCACCGAGTACGGCGGCCTGCCCTGGGCCGGGGTCGAGCGTGCGACGGGTGGGCCCCTGCTGGTCTTCGTCCACTTCGCCGACCAGCGGCTGTACGCCTACGAGCCGGACGCGCCCGGAGCCCCCGACCCCAGGCCCCTCACCCCCCTGTCCGCGACCGGCGGCGGATTGCGCTGGGTCGATCCGGTGCTGCGCGGGGACGAGGTCTGGTGCGTCATGGAAGAGTTCACCGGGGTGGCGCCGACGGATGTGCGCCGGGTCCTGGCCGCCGTACCGCTGGACGGGTCCGCGGCCGGGGACCGGTCGGCCGTGCGGGAGCTCACCGATGACCGGCACCGCTTCGCCACCGGCCCGCGGCTCTCGCCGGACGGCAGGCACGCGGCCTGGCTGGTGTGGGACCACCCGCTGATGCCCTGGGACGGCACCGAGCTGCACCTGGCCGAGGTCACCGCGGACGGCGGACTGGCCGGGGCCCGCACGGTCCTCGGAGGCCCCGACGAGTCCGTCGCCCAGGTGGACTGGACGGCCGACGGAACCCTGCTCGCGGTCAGCGACCGCGGCGGCTGGTGGAACCCGTACCGGGTGGACCCGGACACGGGCTGGGCCGTCAACCTGTGCCTGCGGGAGGAGGAGTTCGGGGGAGCGCTGTGGAAGCCCGGGTTGCGCTGGATCGCCCCGCTTCCCGACGGACTCGTCGCCGTGCTGCACGGCCAGGGCTCCTCGGTGCTCGGCATCCTGGACCCGGAGAGCGGCGACCTGGTGGACGCGGCCGGGCCGTGGACGGCGTGGCAGCCGACGCTCGCCGTGCACGGCAGCCGGGTCTACGGGGTGGCCGCCAGCCCGCGCAGCGCCTACGAGGTGGTCGAGCTGGACACCGCGAGCGGGCACGCCAGGGTCGTCGGCGCACAGGGCCCGGACCCGGTGGACCCGGCCTACTACCCGGAGCCGCAGAGCCGCACCTTCCTCGGCCCGGACGACCGGCAGATCCACGCGCACGTCTACCCGCCGCACCACCCGGCCTGCCGGGCCCCCGCCGACGAACTGCCCCCGTACGTGGTGTGGGCGCACGGCGGGCCCACCGACCACGTGCCGCCCGTGCTCGACCTGCACATCGCCTACTTCACCTCGCGCGGGATCGGCGTGGTCGAGGTGAACTACGGCGGCTCCACCGGCTACGGCCGCGCCTACCGGGAACGGCTGCGCGAGCAGTGGGGTGTGGTGGACGTGGAGGACTGCGCCGCCGTGGCCCGGGCGCTGGCGGCGGAGGGCACCGCCGACCCGGCGCGCCTCGCGATCCGCGGCGGCAGCGCGGGCGGCTGGACGGCGGCGGCTTCGCTGGCCACGACCGACCTGTACGCCTGCGCGGCGATCATCTACCCGGTGCTGGACCTGCTGGGCTTCGCCGAGGAGACCCACGACCTGGAATCCCGCTACATCGACGGCTTGGCCGGGCCACCGGGGACCCTCGCCGTCCTGAACCGCGAGCGCTCCCCGGTGGCCAACGCCGACCGGATCACGGCGCCCTTCGTCCTGCTCCAGGGGCTGGACGACGCGGTCTGCCCGCCGGCGCAGGCGGAGCGGCTGACGGCCGCGATGCGAGGCCGGCCCGTGCCGCACGCCTACCTCGCCTTCGAGGGCGAGGGCCACGGCTTCCGCCGCGCCGACACCATGGTCCGCGCCCTGGAGGCGGAACTGTCGCTGTACACACAGGTCTTCGGGATCGAACGCGCCGACGTCCCGCGGCTCGCGCTGGAGACCTCCTCGTGAACCGGACCGCGCCGGGCAGCCGCTTGCGCCTCCCCGCCTCTGCGGGACCGGCCGGTCTCCTCCGCGACGACGGCCTGCCCGCGCCCGGTCGCGCCGTCCCCGCCCGGCCGCCGGGCGCCCGCCGCGGATGACGGGAGGACCCCTACCCTGGGCCGATGACCGTTTCTGTGTTCCTGCGTGAGGGGGGTCGGGTCGGCCTGCGGCCCTACCGGCTCTCTGACGGACCCGAGTTCACCGCGCGTGTGCGCGAGAGCCGCGGCCTCCACCGCCCCTGGCTCTTCCCGCCCGCCACCATCGAGGAATACGCGCCCTACGCGACCCGGCTGACGGCGGGCGACGCCCGGGCCGGGTTCCTCGTGTGCGAGCTCGGCACCGGCGCCCTGGCCGGATTCGTCAACGTCAACAACATCGTGCGGGGCGCGTTCCAGTGCGGCGCCCTCGGCTACGGGGCCTTCGCGCACGCCGCCGGCCGGGGCCTCCTGCGCGAAGCCCTGGGCCTGGTCCTCGACCACGCCTTCGCCCCCGCCGGGGAGGGCCTCGGCCTGCACCGGCTGGAGGCCAACGTCCAGCCCGGCAACACCGCTTCGATCGCCCTGGTCCGGGGCGCCGGCTTCCGCCTGGAGGGGCTCTCCCCGGACTTCCTCCGGGTCGACGGCGCCTGGCGCGACCACGAACGCTGGGCCCTCACCGCAGGGATGCCCCGCACCCGGTGACGCCGCCCGGGCCCGCGCCGTTCGGGCCCGGTCCGCGACGATGCCCGCCGCCGAGGCTCCGCATCGCGCAGGATGAGGGGATGCGCACCCTCGTACTGCTCGATGCCCCGTCCAACCTGGGACTGCGGCCGCCCGCGCCCGGGACTGTCCCCGGCGTCTACAAGCTCGCGGGCGCCCTGCGCGAGCAGGCCCTGCTGAGCAGGCTCGGGGCGCGCGAGGGCGGTGTCGTCGTCCCGCCCCGCTACGACCGCGGCGACTGGGCGGAGGGCGACGGCGTCTTCAACGCCGACGCGCTCGCCGCGTACACCGTCGCCCTCGCCGACCGGATCGAACGCCACCTGCGGGCCGGGGAGTTCCCCGTCGTCCTCGGCGGGGACTGCTCCATCCAGCTCGGTGCCTCGCTCGCCATGCGCCGGACCGGCCGCTACGGCCTGGCCGCCGTCGACGCTTCGGCCGACTTCCGCCACCCGGGCAACACCGCCGTCAACGGACCCGTCGGCGCCGCGGCCGGCGAGGAACTGGCCCTGGCCACCGGTCGCGGCCAGCCCTCGCTCAGCGACCTGGAGGGGCTCGCGCCGTACCTGCGGGACGAGGACGTCCGGCTGTTCGGGATCCGCGACGGGGACGCGGACCTGCCCGAGCTGGCGGAGGCCGGGATCTTCGCGGCCACCGTCGGCGAGATCCGCCGCCGGGGCGCCGCGACCGTCGCCCGGTCCGCGCTGGACGGCCTGATCCCGCCGGTGACCGACGGGTTCTGGGTGCACCTGGACGCCGACGTGCTCGACCCGGAGGCGATGCCCGCCGTGGACAGCCCCGCCCCCGGCGGCTTGCTGCCCGATGAGGTCGCGGAGCTGCTGGGCGTCCTGGTCGGGTCACCGCGGTGCGCCGGGCTGAACGTCACCGTCTACGACCCGGATCTCGACCCCGACGGCCGGGCGGGCACGCTCCTGGCGGATCTGGTGACGGGGGCCTTTGCGTAATCCTGACCGGTGGTGATCCGCGGAACCCCTGTGCACCGGCCGCCGTGGCGTGTTCCCTTTCCTTATGGCCACCACCGTCCGACGCGCCGTACTGACCCTCCCCGCAGCCCCGTTGGGCTCCGACAACCCACTGCCCGCCCTGCAGGCGCCCGACGGCGTGCACGTCCTGGACGCGCGCTCCCGCGACGGCATGCCGCGTGAGATGGCCCGCCAGATCGGGTACGAGCCGCTGCGCTCGCTGCTGCCCGTACGGATCCGCGACGGGTACGGGCGGGTGCGCACGGAGCGGGAGTTCGAGGCCGTCGTCATCGAGAACGAGCACCTGCGCGCGACCGTGCTGCCGGGCCTGGGCGGGCGCGTCCACTCGCTCGTCCAGCTGCCCACCGGCCGCGAACTGCTCTACCGCAACCCGGTGTTCCAGCCCGCCAACTTCGCGCTGAACGGGGCCTGGTTCTCCGGCGGCATCGAGTGGAACACCGGCGCGACCGGCCACACCGCCCTCTCCTGCGCCCCGCTGCACGCCGCGCTGGTCCCCGCTCCCGACGGCGGCGTGATGGTCCGGCTGTGGGAGTGGGAGCGGCTGCGCGACCTGCCGTTCCAAGTGGACCTGTGGCTCCCGGGGGACTCGCGGTTCCTGTACGCAGGCGTCCGCGTGCGCAACCCGCACGAGCGGCCCGCACCGGTGTACTGGTGGTCCAACACCGCCGTCCCGGAGGACCCGGGAAGTCGCGTCCTGGCCCCCGCCGACGAGGCCTGGCACTTCGGGTACGAGCGCTCGCTGCGTCGCATCCCGGTGCCGGAGTGGGAGGCCGCGGACCGGACCTACCCGCTGCGCAGCGAGTACCCGGCCGACTTCTTCTACGAGGTCGAGGACGGGGCCCGGCCCTGGATCGCCTGCCTGGACGCGGACGGGCGGGGCCTGGTGCAGGCCTCCACCGGGCGGCTGCGCGGCCGCAAGCTGTTCGTGTGGGGCGCGGGCGGTGGCGGCCGGCGCTGGCAGGAGTGGCTGACCGAGCCGGGCACGGGAGGCTACGCGGAGATCCAGGCCGGGCTGGCCCGGACCCAGCTGGAGCACGTACGGCTGGAGGGCGGCGCGGAGTTCAGCTGGCTGGAGGCGTACGGACCGCTGTCGGCGGATCCCTCGGCGGTGCACGGCGCGGACTGGACGGCCGCCCGCGGCGCGGCACAGGACGCCTTGGACGCCGTGCTGCCGCGGCAGCGCGTGGACGAGGCCTACGAGGCGTGGCAGGGCTGCGCCGACACCGAGCCGGGGGAGCGGCTGGCGGTCGGATCGGGCTGGGGAGCGCTGGAGGTGCTGTGCGCGGGCCACCGGCTGCCGGGTACGCCCTTCGAGGAGGCCACGCTGGGCGAGGAGCAGGAGCCGTGGCTGGAACTGTGGCGCACGGGCGTCCTGCCCACGCCGCGCCGGGTCGTCCCGCCGGGGCCGAGCCTGGTCGCCCCGCACTGGCGGGACATGCTGGAGACGGCTCCCGCGGACCCGCTGACGGAGTACCACCTGGGCGTGGCCCAGTGGCACGCGGGTGACACCGCCCAGGCGGTACGGAGCTGGGAGCGCGGGCTGGCGCTCGCCCCGTCGCAGTGGCCGCTGCTGCGCTGCCTGGCGGTGGCGGACGCGCTGGCGGGCGATGCCGCACGGGCCGCCGACGGTTTCGCCGCGGCCTTCGAGGACCTGGCGGCGGAGAACCGCGGGGGCGAGCCGTGGACGGCCGCGGAGTCGGCCCTCGGCCGGGAGGCGATGGCCGCGCTGCTGGCGGCGGGCCGGCTGCCGCAGGCCCGTGCGGTCTGGGACCGGGTCCGGCCGGCCCTGCGCGAACAGGGGCGCTTCCGCCTGTTGGCGGCCCGGCTGCTGGCGGCGGAGGGGCATGTGCGGGCGGCCCGCCGGGTCTTCGAGGACGGCTTCGAACTCCCCGACCTGCGGGAGGGCGAGGAAACCCTGTCCGAGGTGTGGTCCGCGCTCACGGACTGCCCGCTGCCCGCCCGCTATGACTTCCGCATGCGGCCGGCTACCTCTTGATCCCGTCGAGGCAGCGGACGAAGACTTTGCCCGACGGCCATCGGGCAAAGTCCAGCTCATCGTGGTAGCCGGTGTCCGACAGTCCCTCGCACAGGGCGGTGTCCTTGGTTCCGGGGAACACCTGGACCACCTGGACCACCTGGTACTGGGCGTCGTCGCCGCCGCACCCGGTCACCCGGAGGTCGGATCAGATCGCCGCCGTTCGTGAGGCAGTCGCCGGCCGCGGCCCGTCATGGGGTGGTCTCCCGGTGTACTTGAGGGCGCCCGTCAACTGTGACGTGCGCACGCCATCCTCGGGGGGAGCCCTCCGAAGGGACCGTCCGGGTCAGGCCCGGCACAGGACCTCGCCGTTCAGGACCGTGAACCAGGCGTCCGGGTCGGCGGCCCAAGCGTGCCAGGCCCCGGCCGCGGCCTCCAGATCGCCGGGCGTTGCGTGGCCGCCGCGGACGGCGGCGTCCGCGTACCCGGAGGCGGTCGTCCGTTCGGCCCACAGGTCGGACCACCACGCCGTCTCCTGCGGGGTGGCGAAGCACCAGGCCGTGGCCGAAGAGGCCACGTCCGTGAAACCGGCCCGGCGGGCCCAGGCCCGCAGTCGGCGGCCCGCGTCCGGTTCGCCGCCGTTGGCGCGGGCCACCCGCCGGTACAGGTCCAGCCATCCGTCCAGCCCCGGCGTCGCCGGGTACCAGGTCATCGCCGCGTAGTCGGCGTCGCGGGCGGCGACGATGCCGCCCGGCCGGCACACCCGCCGCATCTCGCGCAGCGCCCGTACCGGGTCCCCGACGTGCTGGAGGACCTGATGGGCGTGGACCACGTCGAAGGAGTCGTCCGGGAGGTCCAGCGCGTGCACGTCCGCGACGGCGAAGCGCACGGCGCCGCCCAGACCGCGCTCCTCCACGTGGGCCCGGGCCCGGGCCAGGACGTCCGCGGCCGCGTCGACGGCGGTGACTCGGCCGCCGGGAGAGACCAGCCGTGCCAGGTCCGCCGTGATGGTGCCCGGGCCGCAGCCGACGTCCAGCACCGTCATGCCGGGGCGCAGCTCGCCGATCAGGTAGGCGGCGGAGTTCTCGGCGGTGCGCCAGCGGTGGGAGCGCAGGACCGACTCGTGGTGGCCGTGCGTGTAGACGGCGGTCTCCCCGGCGGTCTCCCCGGCCGCGTCCATCGCGGTCCCTCCGGCTGTGTCCGCGGCGGCGTTCGTGGCGGTGTTCGTGGCGTCCATGGCCGTACCCCTCCTCGTCGAAGCGCTGGCCCCACCGTAAGCGATCAGACCGAACTTCGAGATGGGCGTATTGAAATGTGGACGACCCTCTTGGCGCGCAAGGGGGATCGGCGGGACGGTGGCAGGTCCGGACCAGGGCGAGGAGAGTGGCACCAGGGGACGTCACCCCCGGCGGAGGGCGGTGGGAGCCATGTCCGACACGCTGCTCGAACGGCACGCCGAAGCGCTGCGGTTCTTCGGTGAGCGGGTGCGCGCCGTGAAGGGCGACCAGTGGGGCGCGCCCACCCCGTGCACGGAGTGGACCGTCCGGGACCTGGTCAACCACGTCACCGGCGAGCAGCTCTGGGTCCCGCCGCTGATCACCGAGGGCCGCACCCTGGAGGAGCTCGGCGACGCCTTCTCCGGGGACGTGCTCGGTGGCGACCCGGTCGCCGCCTGGGACCGCGCCTCGGGCGCCGCGCACGCCGCCTTCGCGGCCTCCGGCGCGCTGGAGCGGACCGTGCAGCTCTCGTTCGGGCCCGCGCCCGGGGCGGCGTACTGCTCGCAGCTGACCGCGGACTGCGTCGTGCACGCCTGGGACCTCTGCCGCGGCATCGGCGCCGACGACCGGCTGCCCGACACACTCGTCGAGTTCTCGATCAAGGAGTTCATGCCGTACGCCGACGCACTGGCGGCCAGCGGCATGTTCGCCGCGCCGGTCGAGATTGCGGCCGGCGCGGACGCACAGACCCGGCTGCTGGCGATGGCCGGGCGTGAGGCCTGAATCCGCAGTCCGGCATCCGCCAACAGGCATATGCGGGCAATCAATCGTATAAAGGTCAGGGTCGGCGGAGAGCGAGCGGTGCGGCGAACGCGAAAGGCGGACAGCGGTGGAGGGGATGCAGCGCACGGTGGCGGAGGGCCGCGGGCCGGTCCGCTACGGCCCGCCCGCGCCTCAGCCCGGCCTGCCCGTGATCTCCGAGCTCGTCTCCGTCCTCGGCGCGGCCGCCGGGCGCTGCTCCGCGCAGCCACCGGGCGGCGGTGCGTCCCTGCGTGAGGCGGCCTGCCGGTACTGGGGTCGCCGCGGACTGGCCGCCTCACCGCAGAACGTCGCAGCGGGCCCCGGCGCCCCGGCGCTGCTCCTGGCCCTCCTCGGGGCCCACGGAGGCGACGTGATGCTGCCCCGGCCCTGCCCGGCCTGGTGGACCCCGCAGGTCAGGCTGCTCGGGCGGCGCGCTTACCATGTGCCGACCCCGGCCGAGTGCGGCGGCGTTCCGGACCCCTACGCCCTGTTGGAGACCGTACGGCGGGTGCGCGCCGAGGGCGGTGACCCGCGGGTGCTGCTGCTGTCGGTTGCGGACGACCCGACCGCGACCGTACCGCCGCCCGAGCTGGTGCGCGAGGCGTGCGAGGCCGCTGCGTCCGCCGGGCTGTTCGTCGTCAGCGACGAGAGTTGGCGCGACACCGTCCACCGGCCCCACGACGACCTCGTCCTGAGCCCTGCCGAGATGCTGCCCGAACAGGCGGCGGTCCTCGTCGACCTGTCCGGCGCACTGCTGCCGGCCGGCTGGCCGGCAGCAGTGGTCCGCTTCCCCGACACCCCGCGCGGGGACCGGCTGCACGCCGGCACCCTCGACGTCCTCACCGCCACCGGCGCGATGGTCGCCGGACCCGTGGCCGGTGCCGCCGCGCACGCCCTCGACGAACCCGACGCGGTCGCCGCACGCGCGCACGCGGCCGCCCGCCTGCACGGCCAGGTGGCGGCCGCCGCGTACCGCGAGCTCCGCGCGGCGGGGGCGCTGGCCCGACCCCCGCAGGCCGGGCGGCACCTCTACGGCGACCTCACCCCGCTGCGCGCCGGACTCGCCCGGCACGGGGTCGGCGACGCCATGGAACTGGAGGACTGGCTCGGCGGCCGGCTCGGCGCGCCCACCCCGGGCGGACAGCGGTTCGCGGACGAACTGGGCGCACTGCGGGTCAGACTGTCCACCGGACCGCTGCTGGGCGCCACCCCCGAGGAGCGGCTGGCCGTGCTCACCGCCCGGGACCCGCTCGCGCTGCCCCACGTCCGGAGCTCCCTGGACCTCCTCGGATCGGTCCTGGCCGAGCTGGCCTGACCCCCGGCCCACCCCGACCCCCAGCCCACCTCGATCCCCGGCCCACCCCGCCCCCCGCCCCGGCCGACCCCGGACCATGGTGAACGGAGACTGCTCGATGAGGGACCGGACGGACGCCGCCGCACCCGCCCCGGCCGCCCCCTCCGCGGGGCCCCCACGCCCGGCCGGCACCCCGCGGGCGCCGCTCCCGTCCGCTCCGCGCCCGCTCGGTGAACACCGCCGCTGGCCCCGGTCGTTCGCCGACCGGCTCACCACCCCACTCCCTGGAGTCCGGGCCTTCGCCCGGCTCGCCCGCGAGGGCGCCTTCCGGCCCGGCCCCGAAGGGCTGCGCGGCATTCCGGATCTTCCGTACGAACCGGGCCCGCTTCCCGTGACGGAGGCCGGCGCGGTGTCCGTGACCTGGGCCGGGCATGCCAGCTGGGTCGTGCGGACCGGCGGACTGACCGTGCTGACCGACCCGGTCTGGTCCCGCAGGATCCTCGGTACGCCGTCTCGGATGACGCCCGTCGGAGTGCGCTGGGAGGATCTGCCCCCGGTGGACGCGGTCGTGATCAGCCACAACCACTACGACCACCTCGACGCCCCCACGCTCAGGCGGCTGCCCCGGGACACCGCCCTCTTCGTCCCCGCGGGCCTCGCAGGGTGGTTCCGCCGCCGCGGCTTCACCCGGGTCACCGACCTCGACTGGTGGGAGGCGGCCGAACTGGGCGGCGTACGGTTCGAGTTCGTCCCCGCCCACCACTGGTCGAAGCGGTCCCTGATCGACACCTGCCGGTCCCTGTGGGGCGGCTGGATCCTCACCGACACCCTGAGCCCCGTCCCGAGGAAGGTCTACTTCGCGGGAGACACCGGTTACGGCCGGTGGTTCCGCGAGATCGGCCGCCGCCACCCGGGCATCGACCTCGCCCTCCTGCCCGTCGGCGCGTACGCCCCGCGCTGGTGGCTCGGCGACGTCCACGCCGACCCGGAGGAGGCCGTCCGGGCCTGCATCGACCTGGGGGCCCGGCGGATGGCCCCCATGCACTGGGCCGCGTTCGTGCTCTCCGCCGAACCGGTCATGGAGCCCCTGCACCGCACCCGGGCCGCCTGGTCCCGCTCGGGCCGGCCCCGCGAGGACCTCTGGGACCTCCCGGTCGGAGCGTCCCGCTCCCTGCCCGGCCCCGACCCCGACCCGGGCCCCGACCCCGATTCCGGCCCCGGCCCCGGGCCCGGCGCCGGTCCGGAGCCGGCCTGAGGGCTGCGCGCGCCCCGATGCCCGTCAGGGATGGCGCCGCAGCCGGCGCCAGAGCGCCGGGCCCGTGCTGACCAGCAGCGCCAGGCCGACCGCCAGGGCCACGCCCTTCCAGGGCTCCGGGAACAGCGAGCCGCCCAGGATGCCGATCAGGCCGTACGTGGCTGCCCAGGCCAGGCAAGCGGGGCCGTCGCCGCGGGCGAATCGGCGCAGCGGCAGCTCCGCCAGCAGGCAGGCCAGCATCACCGGGATCCGGCCCGCCGGTACCAGCCGGGAGAGCACCAGCACCGTGACCCCGTGCTCGTCCAGCCGGGTCTGGGCCTGCGCCAGCCGCTCCGGTGCGGCGCGGCCGCGCAACGCGGCCAGCCACCGCGACCCGTTGCGGGACCGCACCCCCCGCTGCCCGAGCCAGTACAGCGCCAGATCCCCGGTGAAGGCCGCCAGCGCCGACACCCCGAACACGAGCAGCACCCCGTACGGCGCCTGGTGGTGGAAGGCCACCACCGCCGCCGAACTCACCAGCGCGCCGGTGGGAATCACCGGCACCAGCGCACCCAGTGCCACCAGCACGAACAACGCCGGGTAGCCCACTGCCTGCTGGGTGGTATCCGGCGGCACCTGGCCGGCCCCCGCGGCCCCCGCCACGGCCACCGCCGTGAACGCGCGAAGGGTCACGGCAGCCGCACCCGCTCGCCGTGCCCCGGCACCCGCACGCACACCTTCGGCGCCAGCTGCCGGGCACGCCGCTCGAACTCCTGGCCCGGCGCGTGGAACTCGTGGGGCCGGACCGCGTCCATCCCGACCGGCCAGTACGTCCCGTAGTGGACCGGCACCGCCGCCGCCGGGGCCAGCTGCGCCAGCGCGTGAGCGGCTCGTACGGCGTCCAGATGTCCGGGCCCCAGGTACGGACCCCAGCCGCCCACCGGCAGCAGAGCCAGGTCCACCGGCCCCACCTCCTCGGCCATGGTGTCGAACAGCCCGGTGTCCCCGGCGAAGTACGTCCGGGCGGCGCCCAGGACCACGTATCCGAGCGCCGGCGCGAGGTGCGGGCCGTACGGCAGCCGTCGTCCGTCGTGGCGTGCGCTGACCGCGCGGACCCGCACGCCCTCCCCGACGCGGACCTCGTCGCCCGGCGCCGTCTCCGTCACCGTCAGCCCGCGCAGCCCGGCGAGCCGGGCCAGCCGCGGGACCGCCCGCCGCGCACCCCGCGGCACGAGGATCCTGGTGCCGGGCGCGAGCAGCCCCAGCGACGGCAGGTGCAGATGGTCCGCGTGCAGGTGCGACACCAGTACCACGTCCGCCACCGCCGCCTCGGGCGGCGGGAGTGCTCCGCGGCGCCGTCGCAGGTGCGCGAGCCGCCGGGTGAACAACGGGTCCGTCAGCAGCCGCACCCCGGAATCCTCGACGGTGCACGTCGCATGGCCCCACCAGGTGATCTCCACCGGCACCAGGCCCTCCCTCCCTCGCCGTCCCGCCGGCCTCGGGGTGTCCTTCCCATCATGCCGGGCCGGCCGCTCCGCCACCGCACCCGAATCGGAATCCGGCAGCCCCTCCTCCCGGGCGGCGGATCGGAGTAGGGTCCGGCGGCATGGAAGAGTTGCGCGTGGCCGCGATCGCCAGCCTGGCCCCGCTCGAAGACCTGGACGCCGACCCGTTCGCCGTGGACACCCGGGGCCAGCACGCCGTGTGCGCACGCTGGGCGGCCGACCGGGGTTACCTCGTGACCCAGCAACTGCTCGTCTACGGGATGCGCGCGGACCACTGCGGCTTCTGGTCCGAGATATCCGCCGGGCGGGTCGATCTGTTCGTCGCCGCCAATCACCGGGTCCTGGCCCGCGCGCTGAGCTGCGTCGAGGAGTTCACCGCAGAGTGCGAGCGGCGCGGCGTGCGTCTGGAGACCGCCGGGGACGAGGAGCCGCGGTACACCGCCGCGATGAAGGCCGAGGTGCACCGGCGGCTGTCCATGCCGACCGCCGGCTACGACGGCACCTGACCGCTGTCCGTCCGACTTCGCCCCGCCCGGCTCGGCCGCAACGGCCTCCCCCGGCCGTCCGCCGGGTACTGCCGTGCCCCGTCCGCTTTCCCGTCGTCCGGCCGGCCGGCAGCCGTTGTGCGAGCCTGGAGGCGGGAGACGACCCCGGGGGTGGCACGTGCGGCGACGGCGGTGGCGGAACACGGGCAACGCCCTGGTGCGGGTGATCCTCGTCTGGGCGGTGTCCACCCTCACGATGCTCGCCCTGGCCGGGATCCTCCCGGACTTCCGCCTGCAGTCCGACGACGGCGACAGCATCACGCAGATCGGCCTCACCGCGGCCTGGGGCGCCGGCGCCTTCGGCCTGCTGAGCGCACTGGTCTGGCCCGTGCTGGTGCGGGCCCTGCTACTGGTGCCCGCCCTCGTGCTCGGGGTCCTCGTGTTCTTCCTGAACGGCTCGCTCCTGCTGCTGGCGCTCAGACTGATCCCCGACGGGCGGGGCGAAGCCGCCCCCGAGACCGCGGTCGTCGTGGCCGCCGTGATGTCCGCGGTGGCCTCCGCGACCTCCACGGCGCTGGCAGTGCGCGACGACGAGGCGTACCGGCGCCGGCTCTACCGGCTCGCCGACCGGCGCCGCCGCCGGCAGGGCCGCGGGTCCGCCACCCGGACGGGGGCGGCGGTGCCGGGTCTGCTGGTCCTCCAGCTCGACGGGGTCGGGTACGAGGTGCTGCGCCAGGCGTGCGGCAGCGCGCTCATGCCCACCGTCGCCGGCTGGCTCGAAAGCGGCCACCGCGTCACGTCCTGGCGCACGGATTGGTCGAGCCAGACCGGCGCCAGCCAGCTCGGCATCCTGCACGGCTCCACCTTCGACGTGCCGGCCTTCCGCTGGTACGAGAAGGACACCGGCGAGGTGATGGTCTGCAACCGGCCCGCCAGCGCCGCGGAACTGCAGCGGCGGGCCATCGAGCGCACCGGCGACGGGGGACTGCTCACGCTCGACGGGGCCAGCCGCGGCAACCTCTTCAGCGGCGGTGCCGACCAGCTGGCGCTCGTGCTCTCGGTCTCGGCGAGGCGGGGCCGGGCCAACCGGTCCCGCGCCGGCTACTTCGCGTACTTCTCCGATCCGGCCAATGCCGTCCGCACGGCCCTGTCCTTCTTCGCCGACGCGGCCCGCGAGATCGTCCAGTCCCGGCGGGCCCGGATCCGCGGGGACCGGCCCCGGGTCTCGCGCGGCGGGCTCTACCCGCTGATCCGGGCCTTCGCGACCGTGGTCGAACGGGACGTGGTCGTCTCGGCGGTGATCGGCGACATGCTCGCCGGGCGCGCCGTGGTCTACGCCGACCTCGTCGCCTACGACGAGGTCGCCCACCACTCGGGCCCGCGCGGACGCGACACCGACCAGGTGCTGGAGCGCCTCGACCGCAGCCTTGCGCTGATCGCCCGGGTCGCCGAGCACGCGCCGCGCCCGTACCGGATCGTGCTGCTCTCCGATCACGGCCAGAGCCCCGGGGAGACCTTCCTGTCGCGCTACGGGCTGACCCTGAAGGACCTGGTGAGGGCGGGCTGCGGCCTGCCCGTCCCCCGCAGGGCCGGCCGCACCCGCAGTGGGGCCGAAGCCCGCGCGGCGGTTCTGGCCGCTCTCCACCGGCCGGTGGAGGAGGGTGAGGAGGCCCGCCCGGGGCCGGGCACGGACCCGGTGGTGCTGGCCTCCGGCAACCTGGCCCTGATCTCCTTCCCGGACATTCCCGGCCGGGCCTCCCGGGCCCGTGTCGAGAGCACCCACCCCGCGCTGCTGGCGACCCTGGCGAACCACCCCGGCGTCGGTTTCCTGCTGGTGGACGGGGTGGTGCTGGGGCCGGGCGGGGCCGAGGCCCGGCTGGACGTGCCCGGCGAGGCCGAGAAGTTGCTGGCGGCCTTCGGTCCGGGGGCGGCGGCGGCCGTCCGCCGGACCGACGCCTTTCCGCACGTGGCCGACATCATGGTGAACTCGGCGTACGACCCCGGCACGGGCGCGGTGCACGCCTTCGAGGAGCAGATCGGCTCGCACGGCGGCCTGGGCGGCGAGCAGGGGCGTCCGTTCCTGATGTGGCCCGCGGAGCTGTCGGACCCGGGGGAGGAACTGGTCGGCGCGGAGGCGGTGCACGGCGTCCTGAGGCGCTGGCTCGGTGAGGCCGACGGCCCGCAGGTGCCGGTGGCCGCCCCGGAGTTCCGACGGGCGGGGAGCGGCGTGTCCGGCGGGGCGGGCGGCCACGCGGCCGCCCCTCCGGCGCGGACCAGAGGGATCGGAGGGGCCGGGGAGCCGGTCGGCGGGAGGACCGCCCGAGAGGCGCCGCAGGATTCCCGGCGGGAAGGCCCCCTCGGCGGAATCCTTCCTTCCGAGGGGGCGCCGGTGCGGGACGAAACCCGCTGATTTGGTACGTCCCGCACGGTGGTCGACCATGTGTCGACCCGCCCACCATGTGAGACGACCCGAGGCGCACCCCCCGATGACCAGCACCGCAGCCCTGCCCGCAGAGGCCACCGCACCCCCCGAGCCGGGCCGCGACCCCCACGCCCGGAGCTTCGGCCTCCCCATCGCGACCTGCCTGGTCATGGGCAACATCATCGGCGGCGGGATCTTCCTCCTCCCCGCCTCGGTCGCCCCCTTCGGCACGATCAGCCTCGTCGCCTTCGCGCTGCTCACCCTCGGTGCGATCGCCCTCGCGCTCGTCTTCGGCCGCCTCGCCCACCTGCACCCGCAGACCGGTGGCCCGTACGTCTACGCCCGTGCCGCCTTCGGCGACTTCGCCGGCTTCCTCGCCGCCTGGAGCTACTGGATAACCTCGTGGGTGTCGAACGCGGCCCTCGCCGTGGCCTCCGTCGGCTACCTCAGCGTCCTCTTCCCGGCCATCGGCGCGCACAGGTGGTCCATGTGCCTGGCGGCGCTGGCCATGCAGTGGCTTCCCGCGCTCGCCAACCTGGCCGGCACCCGCTATGTCGGCGCCGTCCAACTGGTGGCCACCGTGCTGAAGTTCGCCCCGCTGCTGCTGGTGGCCGTGGGCGGCCTGTTCTTCTTCGACCCCGCCAACCTCGGCCCGTTCCAGGCCACCGGTCAGAGCCCGGCCGGCGCGCTTTCCGCCGCTGCGGCGATCCTCCTCTTCAGCTACCTCGGCGTGGAGTCCGCCGCCGTCAGCGCCGGCGAGGTCCGCGACCCCGCCCGCAACGTGGGTCGGGCCACGATCCTCGGCACCACCGGCGCGGCCGTCGTCTACCTGCTCGGCACCCTCTCCGTCTTCGGCCTTGTCGCCCACGAGCGGCTGGTCTCCTCCGAGGCCCCGTTCACCGACGCCGTCAACGCCATGTTCGGCGGCACCTGGGGCGGCACCCTCGTCGCCTGCGCCGCCGTCGTCTCGATGGGTGGCGCCCTCAACGGCTGGACCCTCCTCAGCGCCCAGACCCCGTACGCCGCCGCCAAGGACGGGCTCTTCCCGCGGGCCTTCGAGAAGAAGCGGCGGGGCGTCCCGGTGGTCGGTGTCGTCGTCACGACCTCCCTGGCCTCTGCCCTGACCGTCTACAACTACACGGCCGGTTCCGACGGCGTCTTCGAGATCCTGGTCCTCGTCACCACCTTCACCGCCACCGTCCCCTACCTGCTCTCCACCGCCGCGCAGATCTACTTCCTGCTCTCCGGGCAGGGCGAGCGCGTCCGGCGGGGGCGCCTGGTCCGCGACGCCGCCCTCGCGGTCCTGGCCTTCGGCTTTTCCCTGTGGCTGGTGGCCGGCTCCGGGTACGCCGCTGTCTACCAGGGCGTGCTCTTCCTCTTCGCGGGCGTCGCGGTCCATGCCGCCATGGCCGCCCGCAGGCAGCGGACAGCCACCTGACCTGCGCGGTAGCGTGGAGGGACAGCGCCTTCAGGGGGCATGAAGGGGTCGCCATGTCCGCGATCAGAGAAAGCATCGACATCGACCGCAGTCCCGAGGAGGTCTTCGCCTACGCGTCGGACGCCTCCCACCTGCCGGAGTGGCAGAAGAGCGCGGTGTCCGCCCGGGGCACCGAGCACCCGGCCGTGGGAGCGATCATCTCCGTGCGGCGGCGGATCGGCCGGCGTGAGTTCCCGATGACCATGGAGCTCACCGAGTACGACCCGCCCAGGAGCTGGCACCTGCACGGCATCGACGGCCCGGTCCGCGGCGATGTCCGGGGCACCGTCGAGCCCCTGGGCGACGGAACCCGCTCCCGCCTCACCCTGAGCCTGGACTTCGAGGGCCACGGCATCGGCAGGGTGCTCGTACCGCTCGTCGTGAAACCGCACGCTCGCAAGGAGATGCCGCTGAACGAGGAGAAGCTCAAGCACCTCATCGAGGCCTGAGCCCCGCCCGCGGGAGAACCGGATGCCGGGCGGTGTGGGGTGCGATCACACGGGCCGCACCCCACACCGCCCCACCGGCGCAGGACGTCCCCGCTCGTGCAGCCTGCCGTCACCCCCGGGGAACCGGGACGCGGTGCGCCCGAGCCGGTGCGGTCACGCCCCCGGCCCGCGGATGCGCAGGTCGGGGGCGTGCTGCGTGGAGATCGACTCAGTCGAGGTAGTCGCGCAGCACCTGGGAGCGCGACGGGTGGCGCAGCTTCGACATGGTCTTCGACTCGATCTGGCGGATCCGCTCGCGGGTGACCCCGTACACGCGGCCGATCTCGTCGAGGGTCTTCGGCTGGCCGTCGTTGAGGCCGTAGCGCATGGAGACCACGCCCGCCTCGCGCTCCGAGAGCGTGCCCAGGATCGACTGGAGCTGCTCCTGGAGGAAGGTGAAGGAGACCGCGTCCGCGGGCACGACCGCCTCGGAGTCCTCGATGAGGTCACCGAACTCGCTGTCGCCCTCCTCACCCAGCGGGGTGTGCAGGGAGATCGGCTCGCGGCCGTACTTCTGGACCTCGATGACCTTCTCGGGGGTCATGTCGAGTTCCTTGCCCAGCTCCTCCGGGGTGGGCTCGCGGCCCAGGTCCTGGAGCATCTGGCGCTGCACGCGAGCGAGCTTGTTGATGATCTCGACCATGTGGACGGGGATGCGGATCGTGCGCGACTGGTCGGCCATGGCACGCGTGATCGCCTGCCGGATCCACCAGGTCGCGTACGTGGAGAACTTGAAGCCCTTGGTGTAGTCGAACTTCTCCACGGCGCGGATCAGACCGACGTTGCCCTCCTGGATCAGGTCCAGGAAGAGCATGCCGCGGCCGGTGTAGCGCTTGGCCAGCGAGACCACGAGACGGAGGTTGGCCTCCAGCAGGTGGTTCTTGGCACGGCGGCCGTCCTCGACGAGGATCTCCAGCTCGCGCTTGAAGGCGGGCTTGTGGTCCTCCTCCTCTTCGAGCTTGTACTCGGAGAAGAGACCGGCCTCGATGCGCTTGGCGAGCTCGACCTCCTGCTCGGCGTTGAGGAGCGGCACCTTGCCGATCAGCTTGAGGTAGTCCTTGACCGGGTCCGCGGTCGCGCCGGCCACCATGACCGTCTGTGCCGGGGCGTCGTCCTCGTCGTCGTCGGACAGCACGAAGCCCTGGGCGCCGGTCTTGGGCGCCTCCTCCTCGGCTTCGTCGACGAGGTCCTCCGCTGCCCAGTCCTCGCCCTCGACGGCCGGGCTCTCGGCCTCGTCCGCGTCCTTGGCGCTGGTCTTCTTCGCCGCGGTCTTCTTCACGGCGGTCTTCTTGGCGGCGGTCTTCTTGACCGTGCGCTTCTTCGGCTCGGCGGCTGCCTCGGCCGGAACCGCCGCCTCCGCAGCCGCGGCGGCCGACGGAGCGGATATTGCCGTGGCCGTGACTGTGGTGGCCGCGGCGGGGGCCGCGGTCTTGCGCGCACCGATGGGCCGGGGCGCGGCGGTGGCCTTCTTGGCCACGGTGCGGGCCGGGGCGGCAGCCTTGCGGGGCTTCTTCGCGGCAGCCTTGGTGGCGGGGGCCGCGCTGACGTGAAGGGCGACACCCTCCTCGTCGAGGACCTGGTTCAGGCTGCGCAGGACCCGCTTCCACTGGTCCACCGGGATGCGGCCGGCCTCGAAGGCCTGGCGCACGTCGTCACCGTTGATGTGACCCTGCTCGCGGCCGCGCTCGACGAGCGCGACGAGGGCCTCCGATTCGGCGATCTCCGGAGGGAACGTACGGGACGGGCTGAGCGACACAAGGAGCCTCTCGTTGCGAACAGATATGGGGTGGGCGGGACATCATCGCGCGAACTCGGGAAACAGACCCGAGGGGGGTCTGTATTCCGGGCCGCGCGAGGACACCTGTCGGTTCATCGCATGCCCGAGTCGATTCGTTACGCGCTGAATTGAGTGACCTGCGCCACGCTACGGCCGGGCAACCGGATCCGGCGCGGATCCGTCCGCCCTCCGCATCAGTCCGTTTTGCGGGCCTCGATCAGGAAGCGGGCGGTGTGCGCGACGAACGGGCCGTCGCGCTCGATCCGTTCGTGCAGCTCGCGCAGGCGGTCCCGGTACTGCCCGACCGTGAAGCCGGGCACCATCCAGATCACCTTCCGCAGGAAGTAGATCACGGCTCCGATGTCGTGGAACTCGGTGCGCAGCCGCTCCGAGCGCAGGTCGAGGACTTCCAGACCCGCCTTCGTGGCGTCGGCGACCGCGTCGTCGGGATGCCGGGCGCGCCGGACGTCCTCGGGCTGGGGTCCGAGAAAAAATTCGACGAGTTCGAAGACGCTCGCCGGGCCGACCTGCTGCGAGAGATACGTTCCGCCGGGGGTCAGCACCCGGGCGATCTCGTCCCACCAGATGGTCACCGGGTGCCGGCTGGTCACCAGCTCGAAGGCCTCGTCGCCGAAGGGCAGCGGCGGCTCGTCGGCGTCCGCGACCACCACCGCGCCCAGCGGGTGCAGCAGCCGGGTCGCCCGCTGGACATTGGGCGGCCAGGACTCCGTGGCCACCGTCAGGGGCGGCAGGGACCCGGCCCCGGCGAGGACCTCACCGCCGCCGGTCTGGATGTCCAGGGCGGACCGGACCCGGGCCAGGCGCTCGGCCATCAGGCGCTGGTACCCCCAGGAAGGACGCTGCTCGGTGGCCCGCCCGTCGAGCCAGGAGAAGTCCCAGCCGTCCACGGACACGGATTCGGCCTCGGCGACAAGGTGGTCGAAAGTACGCGTCATGCATTGATCGTCGCAGGTCGGGCGCCGGGCGGCCACCGCTTTGGTCGACTACAGTGGTCGCCGGGCCGTGACTGGCGTTCGGGTGGATCACCACCGGGGAGCGGCCCGGCGCAGCCGAGCACCTCCCGCTGCGTCGACTGCCGCGCGCCTGGGCGAACCTCGATCCGCGCACCGCAGCGACGTTCAGGAGACCCCGTGACGACTGCCCAGAACGCCCCCGCCGCTCCTGCCGCCGGCACCGCCCGGCTGATGGACGGCACCGCCCTCGCCCGCCGCGTCTCGGAGCGGACCGCCGACCTCGCGGCGAAGATCACCCAGCGCACCGGCACCGCGCCCTGCCTCGCGACCGTGCTGGTCGGCGAGGACCCCGCCTCCGTCACCTACGTCCGTATGAAGCAGAACCGCTGCGCGAAGGCCGGGATCACCTCGCGCCACGTGGAGCTGCCGGCCTCGACCACCACCGAGGAGCTGGTCGCGGCGATCACGGCGCTGTCCGAGGACCCGGAGATCAGCGGCATCCTGCTCCAGCACCCCGTCCCGCACCACATCGACGAGCGCGCCGCCTTCGAGGCCATCGCCCCCGGGAAGGACGTGGACGGGGTCACCATGCACTCCTTCGCGGCCATGGGCTTCGGCCTGCCCGGCTTCGTCTCCTGTACCCCGGGCGGCATCATGCGCCTGCTCGCCGAGTACGACGTGGACCTCACCGGCAAGCACGCCGTGGTCGTCGGCCGCAGCGCGATCCTGGGCAAGCCGGCCGGGATGCTGCTCCTGGAGCAGAACGCCACGGTCACCTACTGCCACTCCCGCACCCAGGACCTCGCCTCGATCGTGCGCCAGGCGGACGTGCTGGTCGCCGCCGTTGGCAAGGCCGAGTTCATCCGGGGCGAGGACATCAAGCCGGGCGCGGTGGTCCTGGACGCCGGCTACAACGAGGGCAACGTCGGCGACGTCCACTTCGCGTCGGCGGCGGCCCGGGCCTCGCTGATCACCCCCGTGCCGGGCGGTGTCGGCCCGATGACCATCGCCGTCCTGCTGGAGCAGACCGTCCTGGCCGCGGCCGCGCAGGCCGGACTGGACCTCGCCGAGCTCTGATCCGCACCGCCTGCACGGCTGCGCCCCGGACTCCGGTCCGGGGC
>NZ_JBHYMC010000068.1:0-38335 GCF_042742535.1 Streptomyces sp. NPDC058880 | reverse complement strand
CGTCAGGACCAGGTGATGGTCCTGACGGCCGCCGCCGTCGTCGTGCCGGGCGGATGGGGTGGTGTCCGCCGCGGACATGTGAAGCCGCCCCGGCGACGGGGGCGCCGGGGCGGCTCGTTGGTGGTGGCCGTGGCCGGCTCCTGCGAGCCGGCCGGCCTCACGCCCGCTTGTTGAACGCGGAGACCGACCAGGCGTACCCGAGGACGATGAAGCCGACGCACCAGGCGACGGTCGCGATCGCGTCGCCGCTGGACACGCTGCCCAGGAGCAGCCCGCGCAGCGTCTCGATAATCGGGGTGAAGGGCTGGTACTCGGCGAACTGTCGGACACCGGTACCCATCGTGTCCGCGGGGACGAACGCGCTGCTCAGGAACGGCAGCATGATCAGCGGCACGGTGGCCAGGCCCGCGGACTCGGCGGTCTTCGCCGCCAGCCCGAGGGCGACGGTGAGCCAGCCGGCCGCGAAGCTGAGCAGCACGATGACGCCGAAGACGCCGAGCCAGTCGAGGGCGCTCGCCTTGGGGTCGAAGCCCAGCCCGAAGGCCACCAGGACGATGGCCGTGCAGGACACGAGGCAGCGCACCGTGGTGACGATGACGTGCCCGTTCAGCACGGAACCGCGGGAGACGTCCATGACCTTGAGGCGGTTGATGACGCCCTTGGTCATGTCGTCGTTCACGGCCGTCGCGGTGGCGCCCAGCCCGTAGCTGATGCCCATCACGAGCAGGCCCGGCGTCGCGTAGTCGATGTAGTTCTCGCCGACGGTGAACGCGCCGCCGAACACCTTCACGAACATGAGCATGATGATGATCGGGAACAGGACCGCGTTGAACACCACGATCGGGTTCCGCATGGTGTGCTTCAGGTTGCGCCGCAGCATGATCGCCGAGTCGGCCAACGGCGTCGAGACAGTGCTCACTGTGCGATCGCCTCCTTGCTCTTGTGCTCGTTGCCCGTGTGCTCGGTCAGGGCGAGGAAGACGTCGTCCAGGTCCGGCCGGTGCACCGAGAACTCCTGGGCGTCGATCGAGTGGACGTCAAGCCGGTCCAGCAGGGCCCGCAGCGACTTCGTCTCGCCGTCGCTCGGCACCCGCAGGGTCAGTTCCTCGTCGTCCCGCGTGGCCTCGACCAGGACCCGTGCCGCGGCGTCGAGTTCGTAGTGGTCAGCGAACCGGAACCGGACGTGCGCGCCGGGGATCTGGCGCTTGAGCTCCTCGGGGGCGCCCTGGGCGGCCAGCCGGCCGCGGTCGAGCACCGCGATCTGGTCGGCGAGCTGGTCGGCCTCCTCCAAGTACTGGGTGGTGAGGAAGATGGTGGTGCCCTCGGCGACCAGTTCGCGGACGATCCCCCACATGGTGCGCCGGCTGCGCGGGTCGAGACCCGTCGTCGGCTCATCGAGGAAGATCACCTCGGGGTCGCCGACCAGCGTCATCGCCAGGTCCAGCTTCCGGCGCATGCCGCCGGAGTAGGTCGACGACAGCTTGTCGGCCGCCTCCACGAGGTCGAAGCGCTCCAGCAGCCTCGTGACCAGCCGGTCGCCGCCCCGCACGCGCTTCAGGTCCGCCATCAGCTGCAGGTTCTCCCTGCCCGACAGTAGCTCGTCCACGGCGGCGTACTGACCCGTCACACCGATGGCCGCGCGCACCTGCTTGGTCGCGGTCGCCACGTCGTGCCCGGCGACCCGCACCGTCCCGGCGTCTGCCTTCATCAGCGTCGACAGGATGTTGACCGTCGTCGTCTTGCCCGCCCCGTTGGGGCCGAGCAGGGAGAAGATCGATCCTGCGGCGACATCGAAGTCGATGCCGTCCAGCACGACCTTGTCGCCATATGCCTTGCGCAGCCCTGAAACTGCGATCGCTGAGCTTCTCATGCCTCCACTTTCCTCTCCGGGCCTGTCACCCGCCTGTCACCGCCCTGACACCGCCGCCGACCCGGTGTTCACCGCGTCGCCCCTGGTCAGGGCACCGATCAGTCCACAGGCGAGCGCCCGCCCCCCATTACCCCCCGCGCTATCGACCGCGGGCCGACTGCGCCTCGATCGTGTCCAGCACCTCGCGGCCGGCGTCGACCAGGTACATGTGGTCGCCCGGGAACTCCGCATAGGTGAAGTCCGCCGTGGTCGCCGCCCGCCACTGCCGGCCCTCGTCCGCCGTGACCAGGCCGTCGACGTCGCCGCGCAGCGAGCAGATCGGCACCGACACCGGTACGTCGGTGCTCGGCACGTAGCTCTCGTGCATCTCGCAGTCGGCCTGGAGGGTCGGAAGAATCAGTTCGCGCATCTCCGGGTGGTCCAGGGCCTCGTGCCGGAAGCCGGCGAACTCCTCGACCCTGGCGAGGAACTCGTCGTCCTTCAGGCTCGCCGCCCGCCGCTCGCGCTGGGTCCACGGACCCGGCGAGCCGCTGACGATCAGGCGCTCGACCTGCACGCCGCGCTCGGTCAGCAGGTGCACGAGCTCGTATGCGAGCACCGCGCCCAGGCTGTGCCCGAACAGCACGGTCCGCGCCCCTTCGCCGAGGTCCGCGACGACGTCGTCGATGACGCCCTTGGCCGCCTCGAAGACGTTGCGGTACGGCTCCTCCAGGATCCGGCGCTCCCGGCCCGGCAGCTCGACCGAAGTCACCCGCCACCGGCCGGCGGCCAGCTCCCGCCACGGGTGGAAGAACGAAGGCCCTGCCCCCGCGAACGGCACGCACAGCAGCGTGGTCTCGCCCGCGGGTCCCGCGGACGTGCCGGGCTCTGTCACCCCGACCAACCCCAATCATCCATTCGATGTTCGTTGAAACGGCTCTGGGAAACCGGAAACCAGCACCGGAACCCGGTCAGGCCAGGTCCGCCAGCTTGCGGTTGAGCACCTCGAAGACCTCGGCCACGGGGCCGGGCAGGTTCATCTCGTGGTGCGTCGAAGCCACGTCGTACTCCTCGATGGTCCCGAGGATGTACGGCTTCCACAGGTGCGCGTACATGTCGTCCTTCTGCGTCGCGTGGAAGAACACGACATCGCCGTCGTAGACCGGCGACTCCCAATCCATCATCAGGTTCGTGTTGTTGGCCAGGACCTTCGACATGTTGTCGAGGAACTCCTGCTGGTTGCCGGTACCGATGTACTGGCCGAAGAACTCCTCAAGCTCACCGCGGTAGTCGTCGACGGTCTTGTTGCGGTGGATCTCCGACCACCCCTGGCCGCCCGGCTGGGAGTCCAGGATGGCCGTGAGGGCGATCTCGTGGCCGCGGCGGGCGAGGCCCTCCGCGATGGCCTGCACGAGGGTGCCGCCGTAGGACCACCCGATGAGGTTGAAGGGGCCTTCCGGCTGGACCTGGAGGATCTCCCCGATGAAGTGGTCGACCATCTCCTCGATGGACTCCACCAGCGGCTGCTGTCCGTCGGCGCCGCGGGACTGCAGGGCGTAGGCCTGCCGGTCCTTGACGTGCGTGACGAAGCTGAAGTACGCCCAGCCCAGGCCGCCGCCGCCGTGGAAGAACCACACCGGCTTCTTGCCCGTGCCGGGGTCGCTGTTCAGCGGCAGCACGACGCTGTAGGGGTTGACGACCTCGTCGGGGACGGCGCCGGCGAGGAGCAGGGCGGCGAGTTCTGCCACCGTCGGGAACTTGATGATCGTCCGCAGCGGCAGGTCCACGTCGAACTGGCTGCGGATGCGGACGCTGAGCCGGGTGGCCAGCAGCGAGTGGCCGCCGAGCGCGAAGAAGTCGTCGTCGATGCCGACGCTCTCCTTGTCGAGCAGTTCCCGGAAGATGGCGACCAGCTTCTCCTCGTGGGAGTTGCGCGGCTCCTCGCCGATCACGGCCGGCGTGTGCTCCGCCAGCAGGGCCTGCCGGTCGAGCTTGCCGTTCGGCGTCAGCGGGATCTCCGTGAGCGGGATCAGCGCCGAGGGCACCATGTACTCGGGCAGGCGGCTGCGCAGGTGCTCGGTCAGCTCGGCGAGCAGCCCGTCCTCGTCGTGGCCGGCGCCGGCCTCGGGCACCACGTAGCCCACGATGCGCTTGTCGCCCTGCTGGTTCTCGCGCACGATGACCGCGGCCTGGGACACGGCGGCGTGGCCGGCCAGGACGTGCTCGATCTCGCCCAGCTCGATGCGGAAGCCGCGGACCTTCACCTGGTGGTCGGTGCGCGCGATGTACTCCAGCAGGCCGGCCTTGTTCCACCGCACCAGGTCGCCGGTGCGGTACATGCGTGCGCCTGCGGGGCCGAACGGGGAGGGCACGAACCGCTCGGCGGTCAGGTCCGGCCGGTCCTGGTAGCCGCGGGCCAGGCCGTCGCCGGAGATGTACAGCTCGCCCTGCACGCCGCGCGGGACCGGGTTCAGCTGCGCGTCGAGGACGTACACCTGGGTGTTGCCGACGGGCGAGCCGATCGCGACACCCGCGCCCGCCTTGATCGGCGCCATGGTCGACCACGTGGTCGTCTCGGACGGGCCGTACCAGTTGCCCACCTCGGCGGCCTGCTCGGCCAGCGTCTCGGCCAGGCGGAGCGGGACGGCCTCCGCGCCGGTGATGATCCGCAGGCCGGTCGCGGCCTCGGTCTCGTGGGTGAGCAGCATCTGCCAGAAGCCGGGCGTGGCCTGCACGACGGTGACCTCGTGGCGGCGCAGGAAGGCCACCATGGCCGACGGGTCAGTGACGGTCTCCTTCTTGGCCAGGACCATGGTCGCGCCGGAGACGAAGGGGAGGTACAGCTCGGTGTTCGCCATGTCGAACGACACCGTCGTGCTGAACAGCATCCGGTCCGAGGCGGTCAGCGGGAACCGGCGCTGCGTGGCGGCGATGAAGTTCGCCACCGCGCCGCGCGGGATCGTGACGCCCTTCGGGGTGCCCGTCGAGCCTGACGTGTAGATCACGTACTGGGTATTGTCCGGCCGGACCGCCACCTCGGGCGCCGAGTCCGGGTACTGCGCATAGTCCGCCGCGGCCAGCGCGTCGGCGTCGAGGACGAGCGCCGGCTTCGCCTCCTTGAGGACGAAGTCGATGCGCGAGCGCGGGTGGTCCGGGTCGATCGGCACGTAGGCGCCGCCGGCCTTCAGCACGGCGAACAGGGCGACCAGCAGGTTCGCGGTCCGGGGCAGGCACACGGCGACCAGCGACTCGGCCCGCACCCCGCGGTCGACCAGCCAGTGGGCCAGACGGCTGGAGCGCGCGTCCAGCTCGCCGTAGGTGAGCGTCTCCTCCTCGGCAATGAGGGCGACGGCGTCAGGGGTCGCCTGGACCTGTCGGCGCACGGCCTCCAGCAGGCCGCCCTCCAGGGTCGGCTCGGCGGTGTCGTTCACCTCCACCAGCAGCCGCTCCCGCTCACCCGGGATCAGCACGTCGACATCGGCGATGCGCGCCTGCGGGTCGGCGGCGAGCTGCTCCAGGACCCGGGCGTAGCGGGCGGCGATGTCCTCGACCGTGTCCCGGTCGAAGAGGTGCTTCGCGTACGAGATGTCGCCGCGCAGGGCGCCCGTCTCATCGGTGGTCATGCTGAAGAACACGTCGACCTGGGTGGTCGCGAGGAGGGCCTGCTGGTACTCGACCTCAAGGCCGGCGAGCTCCAGGGACCACTTCTCGGTGTTCTGCCAGCCGCACATGACCTGGAAGAACGGCCGGTAGGCCGCGGAGCGGTCGGGGTTGAACTGCTCGACCAGGACCTCGAAGGGGATGTCCTGGTGCTCGTAGGCCGTCAGCGCCTTGTTGCGCACCTGCGCGAGCAGGTCGGCGAACGACGGGTCGCCGGTCAGGTCCATGCGGATGACCAGGTTGTTGACGAAGCAGCCGATGAGCTCGGCCAGCGCCTCGTCGGTCCGGCCGGCGATCGGGGTGCCAATCGGGATGTCCTCGCCGCCGCCGAGCTTGCTCAGCAGCACGCCGAGTCCGGCCTGCATGACCATCGACATGGTCAGCCCGCGGTCGTCGGCCACCTTCTGCAGGCCGGCCATCACCTCGGCGCCTACCTGGATGGCGACCGCGTCGCCCTCGGTGCTGGCGTCCTTGGACCGCGGGCGGTCCAGCGGGAGGTTGAGCGGCTCCGGGACGCCGTCGAGTTCCTTGCGCCAGTACTCGATCTGCTTGGCGCCGACGCCGGACGGGTCCGCCAGGTCGCCGAGTACCTCGCGCTGCCACATCGTGAAGTCCTTGTACTGCACGGGCAGCGGCTCGAACTCCGGGGCCCGGCCGGCCCGGCGCGCGTTGTAGGCCGCGGCCAGGTCGCGGGCCAGCGGTGCACCCGAGCTGCCGTCCGAGGCGATGTGGTGCATGACCAGGACCAGGACGTGCTCCTCCGGCCTGGTGCGCAGCAGGGTGGCCCGCAGCGGGATCTCGGCGGTCAGGTCGAACCAGTGCGCGACGGCCTCGTCGATGCCGGCCCGCACGCCCTCGGGCGCCACGTCGACCACCGGCACGCGAACCTGCTCCAGCGCCTTCTCCAGCGGGAGGATGTGCTGGTACGGCTCGCCGTCGCCGTCCGTCAGGTAGGTGGTCTGCAGGATCTCGTGCCGCTCGACCACGTCGCGGAGCGCCGCGACGAGGGCGTCCTCGTCCAGTTGTCCGGTCAGCCGGAACGCCGAGGAGATGTTCCAGGTCTCCGCACCCTCCAACTGGTGCAGGAACCACGTACGACGTTGCACAAATGACAGCGGAATCATTGCTTCACTCCTCAAACGAACATCTGGCGGAGACTGGGGCGACGGGGCGCGGCGGATTCCTCGTGCCACGCGGCGAGCGCGGCCACCGTCGGCAAGTCGAAGATCTTGCGGATGGGGATCTCGGTCCCCATCTCGCTGCGGGCCCGGCTGATCAGCCGGGTGGCGAGCAGGGAGTGTCCCCCGAGCTCGAAGAAGCTGTCGTCGATGCCGACCCGCTCCAGGCCGAGCACCTCGGCGTACAGCGCGGCGAGGGTCTCCTCACGGGCGTTGCGGGGCGCACGGTAGGGGGCGCCGCTGAACTCCGGCTCGGGCAGCGCGGCCCGGTCGAGCTTGCCGTTGGGCATCAGCGGCAGCCGGTCCAGGAGGACGAAGGCGGACGGCACCATGAAGTCGGGCAGCCGCTCGCCGGCGAACCGGCGGATCTCCTCGGTGGAGGTCTCGCCCGACGGCACCGCGTAGGCGACGAGCTGCTTGCCGGAGCCGGCGCCCTGCCGGGCGACGACGACGGCCTGGGCGACGTCGGGGTGCGCGGTGAGCGCGGCCTCGACCTCTCCGGGCTCGATGCGGAAGCCGCGCACCTTGACCTGCGCGTCGCTGCGGCCGACGTACTCCAGCTGCCCCTCGCCGTTCCAGCGGGCCAGGTCGCCGGTGCGGTACATGCGCGCGCCGGACGGGCCGAACGGGTCGGCGACGAAGCGGTCGGCGGTGAGGTCGGGGCGGCCGTGGTAGCCGCGGCCCACGTTCCCGCCGACGTACAGCTCGCCGACCGCGCCCGGCGCGACCGGGGCCAGACCGGGGCCGAGGACGTAGGCCCGCATGTTGCCGAGCGGGGTGCCGACGGGCGCGCTGCCCGCCCGGCCCGGCGTCCCGCCGGGGACGGTGAAGGTGGTGGCGTAGAACGACTCGCTCTGGCCGTAGGCGTTGACGACGCGGACGCCCGGGAAGGCGCCCTGCACCTTCTCGATGAGCGACGACGGCAGGGCCTCGCCGGCGAAGACGAGCGTCTCCACCTCGGTGCGGCCCGCGATGTCGTCGACGAGTTCGGCGAAGGCCGACGGCACCGTGGAGACCACGCTGCCGCTCCAGCCCTTCCGCTCGCCCAGGACCAGGACGTCCCGGACCAGTTCGACGACGCCGCCGCCGGCGAGCGTGGTGAAGACCTCGAACACCGACACGTCAAAGTTGACCGAGGTGCCCGCGAGGAGCCGCTTGCCCTGCTCCATGCCCACCCGGGAGGCCAGCTCCAGGACACCGTTGACCACGTTGGCGTGGGTGATGGCGACGCCCTTGGGCTTGCCCGTGGAACCGGAGGTGTACACCACGTACGCCAGCTGGTCCGCGTGGAGCCGCGGTGCCGGGCCGGTGGCGGCTCCGGACAGGTCGAGCGTGTCGAGGAAGAGGTCCGAGGCGTCGTGCTCTGGCAGCACCGCGACCGTCTCGGAGTCCGTCAGCACCAGGTGCGGCCGGGCCTCCCCGAAGATGGCCGCGAGGCGGTGGCTGGGGTACTTGGGGTCGACCGGCAGGTACGCGCCGCCCGCCTTCAGTACGCCGAGCAGGGCGACGACCAGGTCCGCGGACCGCGGCAGCGACAGCGCGACCACGGACTCCGGGCCCACGCCGCGGTCCGCCAGCTCGCGCGCCAGGCGGTCGGCCCGGGCGTTCACCTCGCGGTAGGTCAGGGATGTGTCCCCGGCGATCACGGCAACCTCGTCAGGGATCCGCGCCGCCCGGTCCTCGACGAGGCCGGCGATCGTGGTGTCCGGGGTCGGGACGTGCGTGTCGTTGAACTCGACGAGGAGCCGGTCGCGTTCGGCCGTGTCCAGCACGTCGAGCTGCGCGACCTGCAGACCGGGGGTGGCCGCCAGCTGCCGCAGGACGCGCACAAGGCGGTCCGCGATCGTCTCCACCGTGGCCCGGTCGAAGACGCCGGGCGCGTACTGGAAGACGAACTGGAGGTGCGGGTCGGCCGCCGCCATCAGGGCCAGCGGGTAGTTGGTGGCCGTGGACGGCCGCAGGCCGGTGAAGGCGATGCCGTCCGCGGCCTCGGTCGCGGCGCTGAGGCCCTCCCGGTCGATCGGGTACGACTCGAAGACGACCAGCGTGTCGAAGAGTGACTGCAGCCCGGTGGCCTGCTGGATCTGCGTGAGCCCGTGGTGGTGGTGCTCCAGGAGGCCGGCCTGCCGGTTCTGGAGGCGTTCCAGGACCTCGGCGAGGGTGTCGCCGGGCGCGAACCCGACGCGGACTGGGAGGGTGTTGATGAAGATCCCGACCATCGAGTCGACGTCGGCCACCGCGGGCGGGCGCCCGGAGACGGTGGCGCCGAACACCACGTCCTGGCGGCCGGTGAGCTGCCCGAGCAGCAGCGCCCAGGCGCCCTGGACCAGGGTGTTGACGGTGACGCCCAGCTCGGCGGCGCGCCGGGCCAGGTCACGTGCCTCCTCCACGGGGAGGGCGACCTCGACCTCGTCGACGCCCTCGCCGCCGGCGCCGGGGGCGCCGGGGGCGAGCAGGGTCGGCTCCTCGACGCCGTCGAGCTCGGCCGCCCACACGCGTGCGGACTCCTCGTCGTCCTGCTCGGCGCGCCAGGCCAGGAACTCGCCGTAGCTGCGCGTGCCGGGCAGGCCGGCCGGGTCGCCGTGGGAGGCGTAGAGCAGAAGCAGGTCCCGCATGAGCAAGGGCATGGACCAGCCGTCGAGCAGCACGTGGTGACAGGTCATCACGAGCTCGGCGCAGCCGGGTTCCAGGGTGACGAGGGCGAGCCGGACCAGCGGCGCGGCGCCCGTGTCGAAGTGGGCGGCCCGGTCCTCGGCGAGGAACCGTTCGAAGGCCTCCCTCCGCTCGGCCTCGCCGGCCGCGGTCAGGTCGAGGTGCTGCCAGGGCAGGAACGTCCCCTGTGCAGGCACCACCTGGACGACGTCGCCGTCGGCCCGGTCGACGAACGCCGCGCGCAGGTTGGCGTAGCGCTCCGTCAGAGCCTGCCCGGCACCGTGCATCCGCTCGGGGTCGACGTCGCCGGAGAGGTGGAACACCATCTGCATGTGGTACGGGTCGAACGAAGATCCGGAGAGCATCGTGTGGAACAGCATCCCGGACTGCGTCGGGGTCGTCGGCCAGATCTCGGCCAGCTTGCCGAACCGGGCCTCCCACGTGTCGATCTCGTCCTGGGTCACCTCGACCAGTGGCGCGTCGCTCGGGGTCAGTCCGCCGGCACCGGGGGCCTCGGCGTACCGGGCCAGGGCAGTCAGTGCCCCGACCCACAGCCCGGCCAGCTCGGTGACCTCCGCACGGGTGAGCACACCGGTGGGGAACCCGAAGTGGGCGGTCAGCTCGTCGCCGCCGGGGGTGGCCGTGGCCACCGCGTTGATCTCCAGTGCCGACAGCACCGGCATGTCCGCGTCCGGCGCGGCGATCAGATCCCGGTCGGTGGCATCCGTCGTCCAGCCCAGGCCGCGCAGTTCCTCGGGGAGGTCCGCGGCGGAGATCCGGCCGAGGTAGTTGAACCCGATCTGCGGTTCCCGCTCCGCGGCCAGCGCGGCGGCGGTGTCGGGGTTGAGGTAGCGGAGCAGGCCGTAGCCGATGCCGTTGTCCGGCACCGCACGCAGCTGCTCCTTGACGGCCTTGAGCGCCCGGCCGGCGGCCGGGCCGCCGGCGAAGGCGTCCGCGAGGTCGATGCCGGCCAGGTCGAGGCGCACCGGGAACAGCGAGGTGAACCAGCCGACCGTGCCGGACACGTCCGCGCCGGGCACGAGGTGCTCTTCGCGGCCGTGGCCCTCCCGGCGCACCAGCGCCGAGGAGGCGGACACGCCGCGCACCTGGCGCCACCGAGCGAGCGCCAGCGCGAGACCGGTGAGCAGCGCGTCGTCGGCGCCGCCGCGGAACGCGGCGGGGATCGTGGTCAGCAGGGTCTCGGTGACGTCGGCCGGGACGGTGACGCGCACCGAGTCCGCGGTGGACGCGACGTCACGCGCCGGGTCCAGCTCGCGGGCTCCGAGCACGGGTTCGTCGCCGCGCAGGATCTCCTGCCACACGGGCAGTTCCCGCGCCACCCGCTGCGGGTCGGCGGCCGCGTCAGCCAGGGCGTGCGCCCAGCGGCGCAGCGAGGTGCCGGGCCGGGCCGGCTGCGGCAGGCGGCCGCTGTGGACCTGCTGCCAGGCGGAGACCAGCTCCGGCAGCAGGATCCGCCACGACACCCCGTCGACGACGAGGTGGTTGAGCACGATCAGCAGCCGGTCCGCCTCCGTGCCGGAGGTGAACCACACGAACTGCGCCATCACGCCGGCGTCCGGGTCCAGCCGGCCCGCGGCGGCGTCCAGCTCGGCGTGCACGTCGGCGTCGGCGGGGACCTCGTGCAGCAGAGCGGCCGCGTCGACGCTGCCGGGGGCCGCGATCTGCAGGCCCGGCTGCGTCCGGTCGAGCCGGGAACGCAGTACGTCGTGGCGGTCCAGCACGGTCTGCACGGTGGCGAGCAGCCCCGCGCGGTCGATGCCCACGGGCAGGGGCAGCAGGCCGTTCATGGAGAACCGGCCGATGCCGCCACCCCGGGCGAGGACGTGCGCCGCCATCGGGGGCAGCGGGGCCCGGCCGACGCCGCGGCCGGGCAGCTCCTCCAGGACCACGCGGTCGTCGTGGCGTCCGGCGACCAGGGTCGCGAGCCGCGCGACGGTGCGGTGTTCGAAGACCTCGCGGGTGGTGACGGTGACGCCGAGAGCCTTGGCGCGCACGACGACCTGGATGGAGCGGATGCTGTCGCCGCCGAGGGTGAAGAAGTCGTCGTCGATGCCGACCGACGGCACGCCGAGGACGTCGGCGAACAGCCCGCAGAGGGCCTCTTCACGGGCGTCGCGCGGCGCCCTGCTGGTCGCTGCCTGGGCCTGGTCCGGCACCGGCAGCGCCCGCCGGTTCACCTTGCCAGCCGGCGACAGCGGCACCTCAGTGAGCGGTACGAACGCGGAGGGCACCATGTAGTCGGGCAGCCGCCCGCGCAGGTGCTCGGGCAGTTCGGCGAGGAGCGCGGCTGTCTCTTCGGCGTCCTCGGACTCGGGCACCACGTAGCCCACGATGCGCTTGTCGCCCGGCTGGTCCTCGCGCACGATGACCACGGCCTGTGCGACGCCGGGGTGTCCGGCGAGCACGTGCTCGATCTCGCCCAGCTCGATCCGGAAGCCCCGGACCTTCACCTGGAAGTCGGTGCGCCCGACGTACTCCAGCCGGCCGTCCAGGGCCCACCGCACCAGGTCGCCGGTGCGGTACATCCGGGTGCCGGCCGGGCCGAACGGGCAGGCCGTGAACCGTTCCGAGGTGAGCTCGGGACGGCCGAAGTATCCGCGGGCCAGACCGTCGCCGGCGATGTACAGCTCGCCCTGCACGCCGCGCGGGACCGGCCACAGAGCGGCGTCGAGGACGTACACCTGCGTGTTGCCGATCGGCGCGCCGATCGCCACGCCCGCGCCCGGCGTCACCGGCGCCATGGTCGACCAGATGGTCGTCTCGGTCGGGCCGTACACGTTGAGCACCTCGACGGCATGGTCGGCCAGCGACTCGGCCAGCCGTGCCGGCAGGGCCTCGCCGCCGACCAGGACCCGCAAGCCCTTCGCGGCGGCCGGCTCGTGGATCGCCAGGATCTGCCAGAACGCCGGGGTCGCCTGCACGACGGTGACGTCGTGGCGGCGCAACGCCTCCACGACGGCCGACGGGTCGGTGACGGTGTCCTTGCCGGCGAGCACGATCGCCGCTCCGGAGATCAGCGGCAGGTACAGCTCTAGTGCCGCGATGTCGAACGACACCGTGGTCACCGCGAGCCAGCGGTCCGCGGGGGACAGCGGGACCCGGCGGCTCATAGTGGCGAGGAAGTTGGCCAGCGCGCCGCGCGGGATCGCGACGCCCTTGGGGTTGCCGGTCGAGCCCGAGGTGTAGATGACGTACGCGGCGTTGTCCGGCGTGACGGTCACGGCCGGCGCCGAGTCGGGGTTGCCGGAGAGGTCCGCGCCGGCCAGGGTGTCGGTGTCCAGCACGACCGCCGGGCGGGCGTCCGCCAGGATGTAGTCGATGCGGGAGCCCGGGTGATCCGGGTCGATCGGGAGGTAGGCGGCACCGGACTTGAGCACCGCCAGGAGCGCGACCACGAGGTCCGTGGACCGGGGCAGCCGGACGGCGACCAGAGACTCAGGCCCCACGCCGCGGTCGATCAGCCAGTGCGCCAAGCGGTTCGCCCGCGCGTCCAGCTCCCCGTAGGTCAGCGAGGTGTCCTCGCCGGCGACTGCGAGCGCCCCCGGGTCGGCCTGGGCCCGGCGGGCGACCAGCTCGGTCAGGCCCGCCTCCAGCGTCGGCTCGGCCGTGTCGTTGGCCGTGTGCAGCAGCCACTCCTGCTCGTCCGCGCCGAGCACGTCGATCTCGCCGACGCGTGCGGCCGGATCGGCGACCGCCTGTTCGACGATGCGCACGAAGCGGTCGACAATGGCGGTGGCCGTGGCGTGGTCGAACAGGTCGGCGGCGTATTCCAGCCGGCCGTGGGCGCGGCCGAGGGCGTCCGGGACGATGTTGAAGTACAGGTCGAACTTCGCGGTGTCGGTGCCCGCCGCGATCGGGGTGGCCCGCAGGCCCGGGATCTCGATCTCGGGCCACACGAACTGCCAGGCCAGCATGACCTGGAACAGCGGCGTGTAGGAGGTGGAGCGCTCCAGGTCGAGCAGCTCCACGAGCCGCTCGAACGGAACATCCTGGTTGTCGTACGCTGCGAGGGCCTTGTCGCGCACCTGCTCGACCAGACCGGCGAACGACGGGTTCTGCGACAGGTCGGTGCGCAGCACCCAGGTGTTGACGAAGAAGCCGATCATCTCGGCCAGGGCCTCGTCCGTCCGGCCCGCGATCGGGCTGCCGATCGTGACGTCCTGGCCGGCGCCGAGCTTGCTCAGCAGCACGGCCAGCGCAGCCTGGGCCACCATCGGCTGCGTGGCGCCGTACTCGGAGGCCAGCTTGCCGAGCCCGGCGACCACGTCCGACTCCAGGAGGAATTCGACGTGGCCGCCGCGGTGGCTGATCACCTTCGGCCGCGGCCGGTCCAGCGGCAGTTCCAC
Organism: Streptomyces sp. NPDC058880; assembly: GCF_042742535.1. Classification (NCBI taxonomy): domain Bacteria; kingdom Bacillati; phylum Actinomycetota; class Actinomycetes; order Kitasatosporales; family Streptomycetaceae; genus Streptomyces; species Streptomyces sp. NPDC058880. The sequence goes on along the minus strand of NZ_JBHYMC010000068.1, from coordinate 24,630 downwards.
CGGCTGCGGGACGCCCTCCAGCTCCCGCTGCCAGTAGTCGAGCTGGGGCGCCGCGACGCCCTCGCCGTCGCCGTCCTCGCCCAGCAGCTGCCGCTGCCACAGGGTGTAGTCCTTGTACTGCACCGGCAGCGGCGTCCACTGCGGCGCGCTGCCGCCGAGGCGGGCCGTGTACGCCGACACCAGGTCGCGCAGGAACGGGCCCATCGACGACCCGTCCGCGGCGATGTGGTGGAACACGAACGCCAGGACGTGCTCCTGCGGGGAGATACGGAACACGGTGGTCCGCAGCGGGAGTTCCGTCTCCAGGTCGAAGCCGCGGGAGACGGCCTCGTCCAGGGCGGCGTCGAGCGCGTCCGCGGCCACGTCGACCACGCGGAACGGGAGGACGGCCTCCTCGCAGGAGAGGATCCGCTGCTCCGGCGTGCCGTCCGCGTTCTCCGCGATCAGGGTGCGCAGGCTCTCGTGCCGGCTCGCGACGTCCGCCACCGCCGCGACCAGGGCCGCCGTGTCCAGCGGCCCGTCCAGGCGCAGCACGAACGGGATGTTGTAGGTCGAGGTCGGGCCCTCCAGATGGTGGAGGAACCACATCCGGCGCTGGGCGAAGGACAGCGGAATCATCGACGCGTCTCCTGAACGGTCATCTGGCCCAGCTTGGGACGCAGCTGGGGGCGGCTCGATGTGGCGAGTTCCTCGATCTGGACCGCCAGCTGGGCGACGGTCGGGTGGCGGAACACCGTCGTGACCTTCACGTCCACGTTGAGCTCGTTGCGGATGCGGCCGATGAGCCGGGTGGCCAGCAGCGAGTGCCCGCCGTGGTCGAAGAAGTCGACGTCGATGCCGACCTCCTGCACGCCCAGCAGTTCGGCGAACAGCCGGCACAGGACCTCTTCCCGCGGGGTGCGGGGGCCGCGTCCGCTCGCCACGGCCTCGGTGTGGTCCGGAGCGGGGAGCGCCTTGCGGTCGAGCTTGCCGCTCGGCGTCGTGGGCAGCTCGGCGAGCGGCACGAAGGCCGAGGGGACCATGTACTCGGGCAGGTGCTCGCGGGCCAGGCCGGTCAGGGCCGTGAGGTCCAGGGCGGCCTGGTCCGTGCCGTTGCCCGGCACCACGTACGCGACCAGGCGCTGGTCACCGGGGCGGTCTTCCCGCACCAGGGCCACGGCGGCGTCGACGTCAGGGTGTCCGGCGAGCACGTTCTCGATCTCGCCGAGCTCGATGCGGAAGCCGCGGATCTTGACCTGGAAGTCGGTCCGGCCGATGTAGTCGACCTGGCCGTCCTCGGTCCAGCGCACCAGGTCGCCGGTGCGGTACATCCGGGTCCCCGGCTCGCCGAACGGGCAGGCGACGAACCGGCCAGAGGTCAGCCCGGTCTGGCCCAGGTAGCCCCGGGCGAGCCCGGTACCGGCCAGGTACAGCTCGCCGGCGACGCCCGGTGCGACCGGGCGCAGCGCCGCGTCGAGTACGTACACCTGGGTGTTCCACACCGGTGCGCCGATCGGCAGCCGGTCGGCGCCCGGCACGTGCTGGTGCGCGGTGACCTCGACCGAGGCCTCGGTGGGCCCGTAGAGGTTGTGGATGCCGCAGCCCGGCAGGACCTCGGCGACGCGGTTGGCCAGCGCGGGCGGGAACGCCTCGCCGGCGACCTCGATCCAGCGCAGGCTACTGCACTCCTTGGCCAGGGGCTCGTTGACGAACGCCTCCAGCAGGGAGGGCACGAAGTCCGCGCCGGTGACGCCCTCGCGCCGGATCAGGTCGGCGAGGTAGGCCGGGTCGCGGCGGCCGTCCGGACGGGCGATGACCACGGCGGCACCCACCTGGAGCGGTGCGAAGATCTCCGGCACCGACACGTCGAAGCTCGCGGTCGTGCTGAGCAGGACACGGTCCCGGGTGTCGACGTCGAAGTGGGACAGGCCCCACTTCAGGCGGTTCAGGATCGCCCGGTGCGCCACCTGGACGCCCTTGGGGCGGCCGGTGGAGCCGGAGGTGAAGATGGCGTACGCAGCGTTGTCCGGGGACAGGGCGCGCTCCGGGTCGGTGTCCGGGTACCCGGAGACGTCCGGCAGGCCGGCTTCGAGCACCAGGAGCGGCTTCGCGCTGTCCAGCACGAGCTGGACGCGGTCCTCGGGCAGTTCGGTGTCGATCGGCACGTAGGCCGCACCGGCCTTCACCACCGCGTAGATCGCGACCATCAGGTCCACGGAGCGCGGGATCTTCACGGCGACCAGCCGCTCGGGGCCCGCGCCCTGCTCGACCAGCCAGTGGGCGAGGCTGTTCGCGCGGCGGTTGAACTCGCCGTAGGTGAGGGTCTCCTCCTCGCCGATCAGCGCCACGCCATCGGGAGTGCGCTGTGCCTGGGCCTCGAACGCACCCGGCAGGGTGTCCGGCGCCACGGGGTGGGCCGTGTCGTTGATGCCCTTCAGCAGCCAGGCCCGCTCGTCGTCCGACAGCACCTCCATGGCGCCGACGGGCTTCTTCGGGTCCTCCAGCACCTGCTCCAGCACCCGCACGAGCCGGGCGGCGATCTCCTCGGCCGCCGCATGGTCGAAGAGGTTGGTCTGGTAGTCGAGGGAGAGCCGCAGGTAGGGGTCGGACGAGTTGAGGGTGAGCGGGTAGTGCGAGCCGGCGAACGGGCGGATGGCGTCGATCGTGAAGCCGGCCGAGTCGTTGGCCTCGACGATGCCCTCGCGGTCGATCGGGTAGTTCTCGAATACGACGATGGTGTCGAACAGCGAGGGCAGCCCGGTGCCGCGCTGGATGTCGGCCAGCCCGTAGTAGTGGTGGTCCAGCAGGGAGATCTGCCGGTCCTGGAGGTCGGTGATGACCTCGCCCACGGTCTGGTCGGTGCGGCAGGTCACCCTGGTCGGCAGGGTGTTGATGAAGAGGCCGACCATCTCGTCCGAGCCGACGAGGTCGGCGGGACGGCCGTTGACGGCCGCGCCGAACACCACGTCGTGCCGTCCGGTCAGCTTCGTGAGCAGGACCGCCCACGCGCCCTGCAGGAGCGTGTTCAGCGTGACGCCGAGTTCCGCGGCGCGCCGGGCGAGTTCGCGTCCCTTGTCGATCGACAGGGGGACCTCGACCCGGCCGAGGCGGGACGCCTCGCCCTTCTCGGGGATGCCTGCGGCCAGCAGGGTGGGCTGCTCGAACTCGGCGAGCTCGTCCTTCCATCGGGCGGCCGAGGCGTCCCGGTCCTGCTGGGACAGCCAGCCCAGGAAGTCGCCGTAGCTGCGGACCGGAGGGGGCTCCTCGTCGCCGGCGTACAGCCGGGTCAGGTCCTTGATCACCAGCGGCGACGACCAGCCGTCGAACAGGGTGTGGTGCGCCGTGATGATCAGCTTCGCCTTCTGCGGCCCGCAGGTGACGAGGGCCAGGCGGAACAGCGGCGGCCGGGAGGGGTCGAGCTGCTCGGCCCGGTCGTCGGCGAGGGCCTTGTCGACGGCCTCGTTCTGCTCGTCCTCGCCGAGACCCGTCAGGTCGATGTGCTTCCACGGGACCTCGACGTGCTCGGCCACGACCTGGACCGGATCGCCGTCGGCGCCGGAGACGAAAGCGGAGCGCAGGTTCGGGTAGCGCTCCAGGAGCGCCTGACCGGCCGCCCGCATGCGCGCCGGGTCCACGTGCCCGGTCAGGTGCATGAGGAACTGCATGTGGTAGACGTCGAACGTGCCGTCGGCGAGCGCGGCCTGGAACTGGATGCCGGACTGGCCCGGGGCCTGCGGCCACACCTGGACCAGGCGGCCGTAGCGCTCCTCCCACTCGTCGATCTCGGCCTGCTTGACCGAGACCAGCGGGGCGTCGGAGGGTGTGAGCCCGCCGATCTGCGGACGCGCGGCGTGCGCGGCCATGCCGTGCAGCACCTCGACCCACAGCTCGGCCAGTTCGGCGGTCCGCTCGCGGGAGAGCACCCCGGTCGGGAACATGAACACGGCCTGGAGGCGGGCGCCTTCGGCGGTGTCGGTGACGACCGAGTTGACCTCCAGCGCGGACAGCGCGGGCAGGTCCGGGTCGGGCATCGGGATCAGCTCGGAGGACCAGTCCGCGGGGACCCAGCCCTCGGCGCGCAGGTGCTCGGGCACGTCGGCGTCGGAGATGCGGCCCAGGTAGTTGAAGCCGATCTGCGGAGCCGCGTACTCGGAGAGCTGCTCGCCGGCCTCCGGGTTCAGCCAGCGCAGGAGCCCGTAGCCGAGGCCCTTGTCCGGGACGCCGCGCAGCTGCTCCTTGACCAGCTTGATCGCCGTGCCGGCGGCCGCACCGCCGGCCAGCACCTCGGCGAGGTCCACGCCGTGCACGTCGACCTTGGCCGGGTACATGCTGGTGAACCAGCCGACGGTGCGGGAGAGGTCGGCGCCGGGGACGACGTCCTCCTCGCGGCCGTGGCCCTCCAGGCGGACCAGGGTCGAGCGCTCGTCACCGCGCCAGCGGTTGACGGCGAGGGCCAGCGCGGCGAGCAGCACGTCGGTGCCGGTGCCCTTGAACGCGGCGGGGAGCTTGGTGAGCACGGCCTCGGTGACCTCGGCGGGCAGCTGCACGCGCACGGTGTCGAGGGTGGACATCACGTCCACGGCCGGATTGAAAGCCCGCTCGCCCAGCGGCAGGTTGGGCGACTCCAGGACGTCTCGCCAGTGGTCGAGCTCGTCCTCGCGCTCCGGCGAGAGGGCCTCGGACTCCAGCGCCGCCGCCCAGCGGCGGGCCGACGTCCCGACCTCAGGCAGCTCCGGCGCCTTGCCGGAGCGGACCTGCTGCCATGCCTCGGCGAAGTCCGACATGAGGATGCGCCAGGAGACGCCGTCCACGACGAAGTGGTGCAGCACCACGAGCAGCCGGCCGGCGCCCGAGTCCGCGGCGAACCAGACGAAGTCCGCCATGGTCCCGGCCTCGGGGTCGAGGCGGTCCGCGGCCGCTTCCAGCTCCGCCTTCGCCGTCTCCAGCGCGGCCGGGTCCTCCCAGCCGCCGGCGACGGGAACGCGGCGGATCAGGTCCGCGGCGCGCACGGCGCCCTGCGGACGCACGACGAGGAAGGACTCGGGGCCGCGGACCAACTGCGAGCGCAGGAGGTCGTGCCGGTCGAGCACGGCGTCCAGCGTCGCTGCGAGGCCGTTGTCGTCGATGCCCGCGGGCATCTCTAGCACGATCGACATGGCGAAGCGGTTCATCCCGCCGCCGTGCTCGAACACGTGCCGGGCCACCGGCTGCAGCGCCAGCTCGCCGACGCCGCCGCCTTCGAGCTCCGCGAGCTTGGGCGCGCGGTCCTTGCGGTCGGCGGCCACCTCGGCCAGCCGGGCCGCCGTGCGGCACTCGAAGATCTCGCGCGTGGTCAGGTCCAGGCCCAGGGCGCGGGTCCGCGCCACGACCTGGATCGACCGCAGGCTGTCGCCGCCGACCGCGAAGAAGTCGTCGTCGACGCCGACCCGGTCCACGCCGAGCACGTCCGCGTAGGCCGCGGTGATGATCTTCTCGGCCTCGGTGCGCGGCTCGCGGTAGGCCTCGCCCAAGAACTCCGGCTCGGGCAGCGCCGAGCGGTCCAGCTTGCCGGTCGGGCCGAGCGGCAGCTTGCTGACGGCCACGAAGGCCGACGGCACCATGTAGTCGGGCAGCCGCGCCGCGACGAACTTGCGCAGCTCGGCGGCCGAGGCTCCGGCCTGCACGTCCACGTCGCCGATGCCGCCGCGGCCGTCGTCACCGACGGCCCCCTCGCCGGCGTGCACGACGTAGGCGACGAGGCGCTTGCCGCCCGAGCCCACCTCGCGGCCGATGACCACGGCCTCGCTGATGCCGGGGTGCGCCGTGCACGCGGCCTCGACCTCGGCGGTCTCGATGCGGAAGCCGCGCACCTTCACCTGGCCGTCGCCGCGGCCGACGCACTCCAGCTGCCCGCGCGCGTTCCAGCGCGCCAGGTCGCCCGTGCGGTACATCCGCTCGCCGGCGGCGAACGGGCTCGCCACGTAGCGCTCGGCGGTCAGGCCCGGGCGGTCGTGGTAGCCGCGGCCCAGGCAGGTGCCGACCACGTACAGCTCGCCGATGACGCCCTGCGGCACCGGGGCGAGGCCGGGGCCCAGCACGTAGGCGCGCATGTTGCCCAGCGGGGTGCCGATGGGCGCGACGTCGTTCTCCGCCCACTCCTGCGCGGCGGCGAGGGCGAAGGTGGTGGCGTAGAAGCTCTCGCTCTGGCCGTACGAGTTCACGATCTGCGCGTCGGGCAGGGCCTCGCGGACCTGCTTCACCAGGCGGGCCGGGAGCACGTCGCCGGCGAAGACGACGGTGCGCACGTCGGGCGCCTTGTCCAGGTGGCCGACGAGCTCGCCGAGCACCGAGGGGACGCCGCTGATGACGTGGCCGTCCCAGCTCTCGCGCTCGGCGAGTGCCAGCGCGTTCGCCACCAGCTCGGCGGTGCCGCCGGTGGACAGCGTGGTCAGCAGCTCGAAGACGGAGACGTCGAAGTTCACCGAGGTGCCGACGAGCATCTTCCAGCCCGCCGGCGCGTCGAGGACGCGCACGAGCTCCTGCACGCCGTTGACGAGGCTCCGGTGGGTGATCGACGCGCCCTTCGGCTTGCCCGTGGAGCCGGAGGTGTACATGACGTACGCCAGGTTGTCCGGGCGGAGCGGTGCGAGACGGCCGGTGTTGTCCGGCGCCCCGGCGGGCGCCTCCCAGCAGGCGCGGTGGTCGACGTTGACGACTGTCATCTCGTGCCGGGGCAGCTCCTGCGCCGTCGCGGTGTCGGTGACCGCGAAGCGCGGGCGGGCCTCGGACAGCACGGTCTGCGCGCGGCCGGCGAGATACTGCGGGTCCATCGGCACGTAGCCGGCACCGGACTTGAGGATGCCGAGCAGGCCGGCGACCAGTTCCTCGGTGCGGGGCAGCGCGAGGACGACCAGGTCCTCCGGGGCGGCGCCCCGGCGGATCAGCTCCCACGCCACGGCGTTCGCCCGGTCGTCGAGCTCGCGGTAGGTCAGCGTGCGACCGTCGCAGACGAGGGCGGGGGCGTCCGGGGTGCGGGCGGCCTGGGCCTCGAAGAGCTCCGGGACGGTCAGCTCGGGCACCGCGACGGCGGTCTCGTTGAAACTTGTGAGCAGCAGGTCCCGCTCGTCCGCGCCGAGCACGTCGAGGCCGCCGATGGTGCGGCCCGCGTCGGCCGCGAGCTGGTCCAGCACCCGCACGAAGCGCTCGCCGAGGGACTCGACCGTGCTCCGGTCGAACAGATCGGTGGCGTACTCCAGGCGGACGCCCGCCCCGCCGGTGCGGTCCGGGATCATGTTGAAGAACAGGTCGAACTTGGCCGTCCCGGTCTCCAGCGTCTCCGTCTCGGCGGCGAGGCCGGCGAAGTCCAGCAGCCCCACGGGCTCCTGCCAGGCGAGCATCACCTGGAAGAACGGGTGGTAGGCGATGGACCGGTCCGGGTTCAGCAGCTCCACGAGCCGCTCGAACGGCATGTCCTGGTTGTCGTACGCGGCCAGCGCCCGGTCCCGCACACGGTCGAGCAGCCCGCGAAAGGTCGGGTTCCCGGAGAGGTCGACGCGCAGCACCCAGGTGTTGACGAAGAACCCGACGAGGTCGCGCAGCTCCTCGTCGGTACGGCCGGCGATCGGCGCGCCGAGGGGCACGTCGTCACCGCAGCCGAGGTGGTGCAGGAGTACCGCGAGCGCCGACTGCATGACCATGGACACGGTGATGTCCTGCTCCGCGGCCAGCTTTTCCACGGCGGTGAGCAGCTTGGGCTCGATCGTGAACTGGACGAGGCCGCCGTCGGAGCTCGTCCGCTGCGGGCGCGGGCGGTCCGTCGGCAGGGCCAGCGGCTGCGCCATGTCGGCCAGGGCCTTGCGCCAGTACTCCAGCTGACGGGCGGCCAGGCTGTCCGGGTCGGACTCGTCGCCGAGCACGTCCTGCTGCCACAGCGTGTAGTCCGCGTACTGCACCGGCAGCGGCTCCCAGGCCGGGGCGTGGCCGTCCCGGCGCGCCGTGTACGCCTCGATGAGGTCGCGCAGCAGCGGACCGAGGGACTCACCGTCCAGGGCAATGTGGTGCACCACGAGGACGAGGCTGTGGTCGAGCGGTCCGGTCTGCAGCAGGGTGGCGCGGATCGGTGTGTCGGCGGCGAGGTCGAAGGTCTCCTTACCCACCCGGTCGACCTCGGCCGCCCGCTCCTCCTGCGCGATCTCGACGACCGGCAGGTGGAACGGCTTCTCCCCGGATTCCAGCACCTGCTGGTGCGGGACGCCGTCGTCGTCCTCGGCGATCACCGTGCGGAGTACTTCGTGCCTGTCGATGACATCGCGGAACGCCGTCTCCAGCGCTTCCACGTTCAGTTCACCGGCCAGCCGCAGGGCAAAAGCGCCGTTGTAGGTCGGCGAAGGGCCCTCGAACCGGTCCACAAACCACAGCCGACGCTGCGCGAACGACAACGGGATCATTGTTTCTCCAATATCGGCAGAACTACCTGGGAGCAATCCGCCACTTAGTCCTGATCGAGTACCGACAGCAGTTCGGCGTTGTAGAAGTCGTCGAGGGAAATGGCGCCCGACGTCGTCGAGAAGTACCGGTCGATCAGGTCCTGGTGACCGACCAGCTTCTTCAGCATGTCCGTGCGGCCCTCGGGCTTGAGCTCGGCCACGTTGAGCACGCCCTGGTAGAGGCTGAGGGCGCTGTTGCCCAGATAGTTCTCGTACTTGCGCAGTGCCGCCTTGACCGCGGCGTCGTCGTGCAGCTTGTCCCCGATGCCCTCGGTGACGAGCTGGGCCTGGATGAAGGCGTCGGTGATGCCGCGGGCGGTGATGGAGTCCTTGTGGTGCACCGCGTCACCGACGAGGACCCAGCCGGGACCGAAGGCCTTGCGGAAGTAGTTCTCCTGGTGGCCCGTGCCGTACATCTGCTCCGCGCGCTCGCCCTTCTGCATGCGCTCGTAGAGCGACGGCGCAGTGGTGCGGACGGCTTCGAGGTAGTGGGGCTCGACGTTCTTGCGGACCTCGTTGTACATGTCCTGCGGGAAGTACGTCATGATCAGCGTGAGGTCGTTGTTGGTGGGCAGCGCAGCCACCCAGCGACCCGGCCGCTCGTACAGCTCGAAGCCGGCGGGAACCCCGGCCCAGTAGCTGTAGTACACACAGGTCGCCCGGGCGTGCTCGACGACCTTCTCGGCGCCGACCTTGCGGGCCAGCAGCGAGCGCATGCCGTCCGCGCCGACGATAAGGCGCGCCCGCTCCTCGACCTCGTTGCCCTCGGACGTGGTGTACCGCACGCCCACCACGCGGTCGCCCTCGAACAGCACGTCGTTGACGGCGCAGCCCTCACGGAACTCCACGCCGGCCTCGACGGCCCCCTCGGCGAGGATCGGGTCGAGCACGAAGCGCCGCGGCGCGTACGTGGTGCGGTGGCCGTCGACCGGGAGGGAGAAGCCCTTGAGGGTGACCTCGGGGCCCTCGTAGCTCTCCTGGTTGATCGGCCGGCAGCCCGCTTCCACGAGCTTGTCGACCAGGCCCCACTTGTGGAGCAGCGCCATGCCCGGCTGGTGGATGTAGTGCGAGGACAGGGTGTCCTGCGGGAACCGGGCCTTCTCCAGGAGAAGGACGCGATATCCCTGCTTCGCGAACTGCATGGCCGTCGGCGAACCCGCACAACGGGCACCTATGACAATGACGTCGTACATGGCGCCTACGCCTCTCTTACCAGGTAGTTTTTGACACAGCGCGGCCCCGACCGGAAATCCATTGAAAATTGAGCGACGCGCCATCTGTACAGCGAATGGGAAAACCGCTGCCGAGTATGAATTTGATGCTAGTCGATCCGAACTGACGGAATGAATAGAACTAGCAGGGGAAACACACGCCGGGGCCGCGTCGTGTCTCGCCGGCGAGACACGACAGAGCAGAAATCAAGCGCGGCACTACCGGGTCACGGCACCCAGCGACTCGATGTACGCCGAGATCGACGCCACCGTCGAGTTGAGGAACATCTGGTCCATCGGGACCTCGACGCCCAGCTCGTCCATGAAGGCGCCCTGGATCCTGACCATGATCAGGGACTGGCCGCCCAGGGCGAAGAAATCGTCGTCGACCGATATGTCGTCGACCTGGAGTTCGCGGCACCAAATGGCGCGCACGCTGTCGGCAATCATCACAGCCCTCTCGGTTGTCATCGAAGTCCGCCGGCTATGCGGCGATGCCGCTTCCGGCGTTCCGGGTCCGGTACGCGTCGACCAGCGCGACGCGGTCGACCTTCCCGTGCGGGCTCAGCGGAAGCCCGGGGACGTTCACGAACCTGGCCGGCACCATGTTCCGCGGCAGCGTCTTCAGGAGGCCGCTGCGCAGGTCGTCCTCGGCGAGGTCGTCGCCCGCCGGGACGGTGAACGCGATCAGCTCGGCGTCGCCGGCCTCGGTGTACGTGATGGCCACGGCGGCCTCGCGGACCTCGGCCAGCCGGGCGAGCGCGCGCTCGACGTCGGTGGGGTCGATGCGCATGCCGCGCACCTTCACCTGAGCGTCGATCCGGCCGAGGACGATGAGCTCGCCGGCCTCGTTCACACGGCCGCGGTCGCCCGTTCGGTACACGCGCAGCGGCTCGCCGTCGACCTCGATGGTGGTGAACTTGGCGTTCTCGGAACCGTGGTTGAGGTAGCCGGCGCCGACGCTGGACCCGGCGATGCAGATCTCGCCCTGCTCCCCCGGCGCGACCCCGCGCAGGTCCTCGTCGACGAGGTGGATGTCGGTGTTGTAGGCCGGCTTGCCGACCGGCGGGACGTCGTGCTCGCCCGGCCGGTACGCGGCGAGGTCGTACGAGGTCGCGACGTCCGTGCACTCGGCGACGCCATACTGGTGCAGCAGGGTGCACGTGTTGCCCTCGCGCCGCGCCCAGTCGGTGAGCCGCTCGGCCTTCAGGGCCTCGCCGCCGAAGAGCACGTAGTCGAGCCTGGTGAGCGCGTCACCGCCGCGCGCGGCCTCCCAGTCCACCAGCAGGTACAGCGTGCTGGAGGCGCAGTGCACCACGCGGATGTCGCGCTCGGTCAGCATGCGGTAGGCCATCATGGCGTCGAAGTTCCGGGTCGCCATCAGGTTCTGGGTGGCGCCGCAGAACAGCGGCGTCATCAGGCTGCGCTGCGAGAGGTCGAACCCGAACGCGCTGACGACCAGGTGGTTCGAGCCGCTGTGCAGGCCGTACTCCAGCGTCAGCCAGTTCATCAGGTTGAACCAGCCCTCGTGCCGCACCGCGGTCAGCTTCGGCGTACCGGTCGAGCCGGACGTGAAGACCGCGTAGCAGACGTCGTCGCCGGTGACGGTCACGTCGGGAGCGGTCGACGGGAGGGCCTCCAGCCGGCCGGCGAGCTGATCCAGGTCGATGACGTCGACCTCCGCCGTCTCGACCATCGCGGCCGTCGCCGGGGAGGCCACGATCAGGGCGAGGTCGGGCACCTGGCCCAGCAGCAGTTGGAGGCGCGCCGACGGGTAGGCCGGGTCGAACGGTACGTAGGCTGCACCGGCCTTCAGCGTGCCGAGGATGGCGACGAGCATGTCGATCGAGTAGTCGAGACAGACGCCGACCTTGGCGCCCCGGCCGTGTCCACGCGCGGCGAGGAAGTGGGCGAAACCATTCGCCTTGGCGTCCAGCTCCGCGTACGTCAGCTGCCGGCCGGCCCAGAAGACGGCAACGGCGTCGGGGGTCGCCGCCACGTGCGACTCGAACTTCTTGTGGACGACGGGCGCCGAGGGCAGGGCCACCCGCTTTCCCTGAAGGATCATCAACTGACTCCGATGTGAGTGGTGTCCGGTCGGACGGGCCGCCGGGGCGGCACGGGAAGCGGGGGGTCGGCCCGCTGGTTCAGGCGGTGCGCCCGGGCGGTCGTCCGCCCGGCGGTCTCGCACCACGTGGTCTTCCGCTAGGCGGTCTTGCGCCCGGCGGTCTCCCGCTCGGCGGTTTCGAGCACCTGGGTCACCCACTTGTCGACGGGCAGGCCGTGCGCGGCAGCCGTTTGCGAGAGGTGCTCCAGCTGCATGGCGGACAGCTCGATGGTGAGCGTGGTGACCTTCTGCCGGCGCTTTTCGGCAGCTGCCGACTCGGCCAGCCGGGGCACGTCCTTGTTCTCGTCGGAGCCCGGGGGAATCTCGGCCGTGTCGCTCTGCACGGCCAGGCTGGCGCGGACCGACCTGCGGAGTTCGTTGCGCGACCACTTCTGCTGTTCGGCCTTGCGCAGCCAGTAGTCCTGCTCCGGCGGCGCCAGGCGGGCCACCTCGGCGTGGTGGGCGAAGCTGAGGCCGTCCCTCCTGCGGTGGTGGTCGAACCGCCGGGCCACCCAGGCGTAGTTGCGCAGGGTCTGGTAATCGAGCCCGGTGCGCTCGATCGCCTCCTTGTACCGCCGCCACCCGTAGGTGGCCTCCCCGTAGATGAGCCAGTCGGCGAGCCACCACGCGGAGGAGTTCACGAGCTCGCGCAGGTCGGTCCCGATCCGTTCCCAGGAGCGCTCCGGCAGGTTCTGGGGGAGGATCATCCCCGTCTTCTGCACCTTGGCGTGCGGGCCCACGAAGGACAGGACCACATCGCCTCGCGCAGGCCCACCGCCGGTGCCCCCCGGCCCCGCCTTGGACCTGCTCGCGGTCCTCACAGCGCCGCTCACAACCTTCATCTCCCCACTCAAAGTGTTTGCCCGGGCGTAAACCGATCACTCGACCGGGCCCGACCGAGCACCCGGACGGCGGTCACTGTCGTTCCACTTCGTCCGGCGTGCTCGGGTCCTGCGCGAGCGACGGCGGGACTCGGATGCGGCCCGCGAAGCCGTAGGGCCTCTCAGCCCGCGGCCATGGCCTCGCGCAGGCTCTTGGGGCGCAGGTCGGTCCAGTTCTGCTCGACGTACTCCAGGCACTCGGCCTTGCCTGCCTCACCGAAGGCCACCCGCCAGCCTGCGGGCACCTCGGTGAACACCGGCCACAGGGAGTGCTGCTCCTCGTCGTTGACCACCACGTAGAAGCGGCCGTTCTCGTCGTCGAAGGGGTTCGTGCTCAACTCGCACCGTCCTTAACTGTCATGGGGTGGCTCGGGATGGGGACGCGCCGGCCTGGTACGAGACGGTCGGCGGGACACTTCAGGCCGTCCCTCCGGACCTGCACCCCGCCGCGCCCCTCCGTACCCCACCGGATTCCTGGGAGCCCGGCCGCCGTACGTTCCCGCGCCGGGGGACGGTACGGGGGCGGGGGGGCCGGTGACAGTGCGCGGCCGTTGGGGCGGGGGGGACGGACCCGGCCTTCTGGGCCTGGCCGCGGTTGTCGTACGGGCTGGCCGACCGCGTTGCCGGTAGCCGACTCGCCCACTGTAGACAGGGCCCTTTTGAGACATGGTCAAGATCTACTTGAGGGGTGGACCGGGGCCTCGGCCCCGTGCCCGCGCCGCCTGAGGACCGCTTGAGGACCGCCACACCGGCGGCGGAGACGGCCTGGTGGCCACGCCCCGCCGGCCGGCCGCCGTCCTATGGTCGAAGGATGCGGGCCCGACCCAAGGGGAGAGAGATGTACAGCACCCGACCTGCCTTGCGCCTGTTCGTCCTGCACCATGCCGGGGGCTCACACACGCTGTACCGCCACTGGCCCGCGGGGCTGCCGGACACGTGGGACGTACGGCTCCTCGACGCCCCGGGCCACGGCTTCCTCCTCGAGCTGCCGCAGATCGCGGAGGCCGGCCGCCTCGCCGACTTCCTGCTGGACAGCATCGAGCCCGATCTGACGGGCCCCTACGCCCTGTTCGGGCACAGCATGGGCGCCCTCGTGGCGTACGAGATCACCCGGCGGGCCGTTGACCGGAGCCTGCCGCAGCCGGTGTGGATCGGTGTCTCCGCACGCTCCGCGCCGCAGCTGGCACAGCCACGGAACCCGTACCACGACCTGCCCGACGCCGAGCTGCGCATCCGGCTGAAGCAGCTCGGCGGCACGCCCGACGAGGTCTTCGACGACCCCGAACTGTGGGCCCTGTTCAACCCGGTGATCCGGGCCGACCTGGGCCTGGTGGAGAACTGGCACCCCGCATCCGACGCCGGTCCGCTGCCCGTGGCACTGTCCGCCTTCGCGGGAGCCGAGGACCACGCGTCCTCACCGCAGCGGATGGCCGGCTGGGCGGAGCACAGCGAGCACTTCCTGGGCCTGCGGATCTTCGACGGCGGTCACTTCTACTTCCAGGACGATCCCCGGCCGCTGCTGCGGCAGATCGAACGCGACGCGACCGCGGCGCTCGGCGCGGCGGGCGCGACGCGCTCCTCCTGAACCTTTGCCGACCCGTGTGAGGGGAAGAGATGCAGTTCCGCATTCTCGGTCTTGTGGAGGTCCAGGACGAACAGACCGGTCTGCGGATCCTTCCGACAGGCGCCAAACAGCGTGCGCTGCTGGGGGCACTGGTGGTGAAGGCCGGGCACAACGTGTCCGTGCAGCGGCTCATCGACGAGTTGTGGGGCGAACACCCGCCGGCCAACGCGGACAACGCGCTGCACGTCCACGTGGCCCGGCTGCGCCGGCTGCTGTCCGGCCTGAATGGCCGTGCCCCCGAGCAGCACGCACGGCACGCACCGCACTCGCAGCAACCGTGGATCGTGACCACCTCGCGCGGCTACACCCTGCAGCTCGCCCCGGTCGAAACGGACGCCGCGCACTTCCAGCACCTGACCGACCAGGCCCGCCGGGTCCTTCCCGGTGACCCCGGTCAGGCCGGTGAGCTGCTGCGCCGGGCGCTGTCGCTGTGGCGCGGCCCGGCACTGGAAGGCAGTGTGCTCGGCGGCATCTGCGCGGGCAAGGCGGCCCAGCTGGAGGAGCACCGCCTGACGGCCCTGGAGATGATGTACGGCGCGTACCTGCGCACCGGGCGCCACTGCGAGATCACCGGCGAGCTGATGGAGCTCACCAACGACCACCCCATGCGGGAGGGGTTCTACCATCTGTTGATGGTCGCCCTCTACCGCTGCGGCCGGCAGGCGGAGGCGCTGCGCGCGTACGAACGGGCGCGCAACCGCATTGTGCGCGAACTCGGTGTCGAGCCGGGCCCCGCCCTGCGCGCCCTGATGGAGGCGATCCTCCACCACGACCCGGCCCTCGCCACGTGGCCGGGCCTGCACCCGGCCCACCCGGCCCGGGCCGCCGGGGCGCCGCCGGCGGAGCCGGACGCGGCGGCCGACGACGCGACGCTCCCCCTCTTCGAGGCGATCGCCCGCCTGCACCACCGCATCGAGCGGCTGCAGGAGGAGCAGGAGCGACTGCTGGGCCGCTTCAACGAGCTGACGGCGGGCACCGCACAGCGGGTACCCGCCGGGTCCGTGCACGCCTGAGACCGCTCGTGCACGGACGCGGTGTCAGGCCACGAGCACCTCGTCGAGGACCTCGGACAGGGCCGCCCGGAAGCGGTCGAGGAAGGTGTCCACCTCACGGTCCGACACGTTCAGCGGCGGGGCGAGCCGGATGACGTCCGGCATCACCGCGTTCACCAGCAGACCCTGGTCCTGGGCCGCCTGCTGTACGCGCGCCGCGAGCTCTCCATCGAGAACGACGCCCAGCAGCAGGCCGGAGCCGCGGACCTCGCGCACCAGGGGGTGGTCCAGGCTCTCCAGGCCGCGCCGCAGCTGTTCCCCCGTCCAGGTCACGTGGTCGAGGATGCCGGTCCGGTCGATGGTGTCCAGTACGGCGAGGGCGCCCGCGCACACCACGGGGTTGCCACCGAAGGTGGAGCCGTGCGCGCCGGGTCCGAGCAGCTGCGCGGCCGCGCCGAAGGCGAGTGTCGCGCCGATGGGCAGGCCGCCGCCGAGGCCCTTGGCGAGGGTGACGACGTCCGCCTCGACGCCTTCCGCCTCAGCCGCGAACCAGCGGCCCGTGCGCCCGATGCCGGTCTGGATCTCGTCCATGACGAGGAGGGTCCCGGTCGCCGCGGTGATCTCGCGGGCGGCCTGCAGGTAGCCGGGCGGGGGCACGACCACGCCGTTCTCCCCCTGCACGGGCTCCAGCACCAGCAGCGCGGTGTCCGTGGTGACGGCGGTGCGCAGGGCCTCGGCGCTCCCGTACGGCACGTGGGTGACGTTGCCCGGCAGCGGCTCGAAGGGGCGCTGCTTGGCGGGCTGGCCGGTGAGGGCCAGAGCCCCCATGGTGCGGCCGTGGAAGCCGCCGGCGGCCGACACCATGCGCGTGCGGCCGGTCAGCCTGCCGATCTTGAAGGCCGCCTCGTTAGCCTCGGCGCCGGAGTTGGAGAAGTAGACGCGGCCCCGGCGCCCGGTGAGCCCGAGCAGCCGCTCGGCGAGGTGCACGGTCGGTTCGGCCATGAACAGGTTCGAGACGTGTCCGAGCGAGGCGACCTGCTCGGAGACGGCCCGGACGACCGCGGGGTGCGCGTGACCGAGCGAGTTGACCGCGATGCCGCCGACGAAGTCGAGGTACTCGTTCCCCTCCGCGTCCCAGACCCGGGTGCCCAGGCCCCGGACCAGGGGCAGCCGGGGGGTGCCGAAGTTGTCCATCATGGCGCCCTGCCAGCGGCGGGTCAGCGTCGCGTTGCCCGCCCCGGTGATGTCCGCGCCGTCGCTCATGCCGTCGCTCCCTGGAAGCTCACGTCGTCGTCCGGCACGACCACCGTGCCGGCGCCTTCATCGGTGAAGATCTGCATCAGGATGGAGTGCTTGACCCGGCCGTCGATGACGCGGGCGGTGGGCACCCCGTTGTTGACGGCGTGCAGGCAGCCTTCCATTTTGGGGATCATCCCGGAGGCCAGTCGGGGCAGCATCTCGGCCAGTTCGCCGGCGGTCAGCCGGGAGATCACCTCGTCGCTGTGCGGCCAGTTCGCGTACAGGCCCTCGACGTCGGTCAGGATCAGCAGCGACTCGGCGCCGAGCGCGGCGGCGAGGGCCGCGGCGGCGGTGTCGGCGTTGACGTTGAACACGCCGCCCCCGGCGGCGTCCTTCTCGTCCTCGGGCCGGGCGATGGAGGAGATGACGGGGATACGTCCGTTGTCGATGAGGGCCTGCACGACCCCGGCGTCGACGTGGGCGACCTCGCCGACGCGGCCGATGTCCACGGGCTTGCCGTCGACGTCCGCGTAGTGCTTGGTGGCGGTCATCAGGCGGGCGTCCTCGCCCGTCATGCCCACCGCGTGCGGGCCGTGCTGGTTGAGCAGCCCGACGAGCTCGCGCTGTACCTGCCCGGCGAGGACCATGCGGACGACGTCCATGGTCTCGTCGGTGGTGACCCGCAGCCCGCCCTCGAACCGGGACACCAGGCCCAGGTTCCGCAGCTGTGCGCTGATCTGCGGGCCGCCGCCGTGCACCACGACGGGGTTCAGGCCGGCGTGCCGCAGGAAGAGGATGTCCTGGGCGAAGGCCGCCTTCAGCTCGTCGTCGACCATGGCGTTGCCGCCGAACTTGATCACGACGGTCTTGCCGTGGTGGCGCGCGATCCAGGGCAGCGCCTCGATGAGGGCGTGTGCCTTGGGCAGGACCGCGCGCTCGCCGAAGCGGTCGGGGCCGGACGACGGGGAGGCCGGCCGGTCGGCCGGAGAGGCGCTCACGAGGCGTACTCGCTGTTCTCGTGGACGTAGTCGGCGGTGAGGTCGTTGGCCCAGATGACGGCGGAGTCCGTGCCCGCGGCGAGGTCCACGGTGATCCCGACTTCGCGGCCGGTCATGTCCACCAGCGTGCGGTCCTCGCCCACCGATCCGTTCTTGCAGACCCACACGTCGTTGATGGCGACGTTGATCTGTTCGGGTTCGAAGGCGGCGGAGGTGGTGCCGATGGCGGACAGGACGCGGCCCCAGTTGGGGTCCTCGCCGTGGACGGCGCACTTGAGGAGGTTGTTGCGGGCGATGGAGCGGCCCACCTCGACGGCGTCGTCCTCGCTCGCGGCGCCCACGACCTCGATCCGGATCTCCTTGCTGGCGCCCTCGGCGTCCCCGATGAGCTGCCGGGCCAGGTCGGCGCAGACCGCACGGACGGCCTCGGTGAACTCCTTGTACGCGGGCACGTGGCCGGAGGCGCCGGAGGCGAGCAGCAGCACGGTGTCGTTGGTGGACATGCAGCCGTCGGAGTCGACCCGGTCGAAGGTGGTGCGGGTCGCGGCCCGCAGCGCCGTGTCGAGGGCCGCACCGTCGACGTCGGCGTCGGTGGTGAGGACGACGAGCATGGTGGCCAGGCCCGGGGCGAGCATGCCCGCGCCCTTGGCCATGCCGCCGACGGTCCACCCGCCCTGCGTGACCGTGGCCGTCTTGTGCACGGTGTCGGTGGTCTTGATGGCGATCGCGGCGGCTTCCCCGCCGTCGGCTGAGAGCGCCCCGGCGGCCGTCTCGATGCCCGGCAGCAACCTGTCCATCGGCAGGAGTACGCCGATCAGGCCGGTGGAGGCGACCGCGATCCCGTCGGCGTCGTGCTCGGCGCCGAGGACCGCGGCCGTCTTCTCGGCGGTGGCGTGGGTGTCCTGGAAGCCCTTGGGGCCGGTGCACGCGTTGGCGCCGCCCGAGTTGAGGACCACCGCGGAGACCGTGCCGCCGCGCAGGACCTGCTCGGACCAGCGCACGGGGGCGGCCTTGACGCGGTTGGAGGTGAAGACGCCCGCCGCGGCCAGGCGCGGACCGCTGTTGACCACGAGGGCCAGGTCCGGGTTGCCGTTCTCCTTGATGCCGGCCGCGATGCCCGCAGCCGTGAATCCCTGTGCAGCCGTAACGCTCACGGTGCGACTCCGATCGTGGAAAGCCCCAGTCCCCTCAGGGAGGCCGAGGGCCGTGTTCATGCTCTGGATGGCCCCGCCCGCGGTGCCCTTGGTGAGGTTGTCGATGGCGCTGATCGCGATGATCCGGCCGACCGCCGGGTCGAGGGCCACCTGGACCTGCGCGGCGTTCGATCCGTACACGGCCGCGGTGCCGGGCCACTGTGCCTCGGGCAGCAGCCGCACGAACGGCTCGTCGCCCAGCGCCTTCTCGTACGCGGCCCGCACCTCGTTCTCGCCGCCCCCGGGCCGCGCCGCGGCTGAGCAGGTGGCGAGGACGCCGCGCGGCATGGGGGCCAGGGTCGGAGTGAAGGAGACGGCGACCCGGCGAGCCGCCACGGCGCTGAGCTGCTGCACCATCTCGGGGGTGTGCCGGTGGCCGCTGCCCACGCCGTACGGCCGCATGGAGCCCATGACCTCGCTGCCGAACAGGTTCGTCCTGGGTGCCTTGCCGGCGCCGGACGTGCCCGATGCCGCGACGACCACCGCTTCGGGTTCGGCCAGGCCCGCCGCGTAAGCGGGAAACAGGGCCCGCAGGACCGCGGTCGGGTAGCAGCCCGGCACCGCGATGCGCCTGGAGCCGGCCGGCGCGGGCCGGTTGCCGGGCAGTTCGGGCAGGCCGTAGGGCCAGGTGCCCGCGTGCGGCGAGCCGTAGAACGTCTCCCAGTCGGCGGCGTCCGCGAGGCGGAAGTCGGCGCCGCAGTCGATGACGAGCGTTTCGTCCCCCAACTGCTCCGCAACCGCGGCGGACTGGCCGTGCGGCAGGGCGACGAAGACGACGTCGTGCCACTTGAGGACGTCGGCGGTGGTGGGGCGTACCTCGCGATCGGCCAGCGGAGTCAGGCGCGGCTGCAGTGTGCCGAGACGCTGTCCCACGCTGGAGTGCCCGGTCAGGGCACCGATCTCCACTTCGGGGTGGGCCAGGAGCAGACGGAGGAGTTCGCCCCCCGCAGATCCACTCGCTCCGGCCACGGCTGCTCGCACTGTCATAGGTTCTCCCGGTTAACAGACATGTCGTTCCAACGTGGTCCGGGCCCTGTCGTCCATCGCATGCGCCATGGACGTGACGACCTCCAATGCGGCTGTGGACCTGGCCGGCGACCCGTGCCGTTGGACGTCGCGGTCGGGGAGGGGCGTTCTCGTGCCCTGCCTCAGCGTGCGCTGGACGGCGTGGGGCAGTACTCGGCCATCAGAATGGGGAAGACGGTCTCTGCTCCCCAGCTGCTGTTGTAGTTGACCGTGAGCTGGTGGCCGCCGTCCTCGGTGACGGTGGACAGGGTGACCCAGCCCGCCGAAATTCCGTCGTGGTACCAGATGGTGGCGCCGCATGGCATCGTGAGCCGCTCGATGTCGAGCCCGTAGGACGAGCCCGGGAAGACGGGGTTGTCGATGGTCGTCTTCAACGCCTTCAGCTGCTCCGGCGGCAGCAGCTTCCCGCTCATGAGGGCCTGGTAGAAGCGGTTCAGATCGCCCGCGCTGGAGATGACGTCGCCGTTGCCCCAGTCGTGCGACCCGTTCATCTCGGTGACGTCGTCGATCCGGTCCGGCTGCGTGCCGAAGAGCTTCGCGTAGCCGCGGCTGCTCGGCTGCGGCAGGCGGGACCTGTTGCCGGGGTTGGACGTCGCCGTGAGCCCGAGCGGCTTGATGATGCGCTTGCGCACCTCGTCCTCGTACCGCTTGCCGCCGACCTTCTCGATGACCAGAGCGGCCAGGACGTCGTTGGTGTTGGAAAACCAGTGCCGGGCACCAGGCTTGGACAGCGGCTCGTGGGAGAGGGCCACCTTCACGCGCTGCTCGGGCGTCAGGGTGTCGTACCGGTGCTGGAGGTAGCCGTCGCCCGTCAGGTACGTCTCCTCGTACGCCTTGTCGGTGACGAAGTCGGACAGGCCGCTGGTGTGGTTGAGAAGCTGCCGCACGGTGATCTCGCGGCCGTCGTTGCCGTTGCCCGTGACCAGGCCGGGCAGGTGGCGCTCCACGCTGTCGTCGAGGCTGAGCTTCTTCTCCGCCTCCATCTGGAGGAGGACCGTCGCCACGAAGGTGTTGGTGATGCTGCCGGTCCGGAACCGGTCGTTCTTTCCGCGCGGCGCGCCCGTCTTCAGGTTGCCCACGCCCGCTGCCGACTTCCAGACGCCATTGGCGTCCCGTACTTCGGCGACGACGCCCGGGACTCCGGCCTTGACGGCCGCGTCGATGGCGCTCTGCGTCGCCTGGTGGCCGGCCGCCGTGGGAGCCGTGTCCCCCGACGCCTGGGCGGGACCCGCGAAGGCGGTGGCCCAGATCGCTACCGCCGCCAGACCGGCCACGCCGGCCCTTGCTCTCTTCCGAATCGTCATTGCCCCGCTCCTGAAAGTCGTCCGTACCTGGCTGATTTCATGCTGTGCAGTCCGTCGGCGGCAGACTAAATCACCCGAGTTCGGCACGGGTAGCTTGTTTCAGCAATAGCGCGGACGACAACGGCGTACACGGCGCCGCCTATCCCTTTTCCTTCGCAGGCACATCCCGCCTGAACCTGGATTCCTCTCCCGCAATCCATGCCGACCGGAATCGGGAAAAGGAAGTCTCCTTGTGCACCGGCCCAAACCGGTGAATGCGCAAGGGGCCGGGCGCCCGGCGTACGGCGCCCCCGGCGCCCGGACGGCGTCCCGTCGACGGGACAGCCCCCGGGCGGTCACCCGGGGCGATCACGCACCCGGCCGCCGGGACCTCACCGAGGAGGCCACCGCACGATCGCCGCCGTGCCGTGGAAACGTTCGCCGCGTTCGCCGCGCAGTCGTTCGAACGTCACTCAGGCGCCGCTCCAGCCCCCCTCGCGAGACTTCCGGACGGTTATGTACGCCCTTTCCCATGGAGGCATGATGGCAGGTCAGGCCGGTCAAACCGCAGGGTCGCGTGGCGGCTCGGCAACCGCTCTCCCGCAGCCCCCACCGCGGCAGCCGCGCACTGCGGGGGCCGCGCCGCGCCGTGGCCAGGTGCTGACGACCAAGGTGGGCCTGCAGATGCCGTCCGGGATGGCCTACGACGAGTGGGAGCGGGCCGGGCGCCAGCTCGCCGACGTCCTCGACTCGTCCTCCTGGTGGCTGGGCGACTGGCTCGTGTACGGCAAGGACCACTACACCGACCGGTACCAGCGCGGGATCCGCGCCGTCGGCCTCTCGTACCAGACCCTGCGCAACTACGCATGGGTCTCACGGCGTTTCGCCCCCACCCGGCGCCGGCCCGCCCTGAGCTTCCAGCACCACGCCGAGCTGGCCTCCATGCCGGTCGAGGAGCAGGACCTCTGGCTCGACCGCGCCGAGCAGCGGCAGTGGACCACCAAGCAGCTGCGCGACGCCACCCGCGCCGCACGCCGGAGCGAGCCGCAGCCGCTCACCCCTGCCGAACCGATCCGCCGCCTGGAGGTCCCCGGCAACCGCGTCCAGTGGTGGCACAGGGCCGCCGAGCAGCTGGGCGTCGACTTCGAGCAGTGGGTGATGGCCACACTGGACAGCGCGGCCGCGAGCGCCCTGGAAGAGAGCGCGCGGCCCGAGGGCCTCGCCGTGCAGACCCGGCCGGTGGCCATCAGCGCCTGAGTCCCGGCGGCGAGGCCCCAGTCACCTCACGGCAGCCGGCTCATCAGCCCTGCGGTCTCGCGCTTGTACGTGCACGCGCTCTCCCCGAACGACTCCCGCACCCGGTCGCGCACCTCGCCCGGCTGCTCCTGGCTGAGCTTGAACATGCCCTCGGCCCCAGTCACCGTGAACCGGAAGGCCCCGACGCCGGGCGCGATCTTGCGGAAGTAGTCGAGCGACCCGGTCATGTCCCAGCCGTTGCCGAACTCCCCCTCGAAGGCGCGCACCGTGGACTGCACCACGCCCAGCGTCTCCTCCATCGAGTCGACCTTCTCCACCACGCCCCGGACGTGGACCGAGGTGAAGTTCCAGGTCGGGGCGGCCGGGGTCTTCCGGTACACCGTCGGCGACACGTAGGAATGCGGGCCGGTGAACGTCAGCAGCAGGGCACCGCCGTCTTCCAGCGCCGCCCAGTGCGGGTTCGCCCGGTTCATGTGTCCGAGCAGCGTGGCCCCCGGCAGCTCGCCGGACCAGTCGCCCGAGGTCTCAGGGTCGAAGATGACCGGGAGGTGCGTGGCGAACGGACCGTCCTGCGGAGTGCCATTGGCCACCGCAAGCGCCAATGGATTACCACGGATCAGGTCAACCATCCACGAACTGTCCGGTTCGCGGTAAAAGCTGGGAACGAACATCCGGATTCGACCTTTCGACAATCGGCTCAGAGCGTGGCTCTGGCTCAGCGCATGACTGGCTTCATTACTCCGGACACACACGCAACCGACCTCGCCACGCAGGGTTTATGAAGATATGTGGCGACCATACCGCTGTCCCGTCGACGGGACAACGCTTCGCAATATCGAGCGCCCCGAGAAGCCGTCAAACGGCCTTCATAGCGCATTCAAGTTGCCTTGAGGCACTCTCCGCAGGAACACTTCACAACGGTCTCTCGGGCCACCGGCCGAGTTTTCCAGACGCAAGCGGGAGAATTTTCTATGGGCATAACGGGTAGGCACAACCAAGAGATCTACGACGTGGTGGGTATCGGGTTCGGCCCGTCCAACATGTCGCTCGCGATCGCCTTGGAGGAGCACGGGGCGAGCGATCCGCAGCACCCGGTCAAATCTCATTTCTTCGAGCGGCAGCCCGCCTTCGGCTGGCACCGGAACATGCTGCTGCCGTCGGCGACCATGCAGATTTCATTCCTGAAGGACCTGGTGACCTTCCGGAATCCGATGTCCCGGTTCAGTTTCGTCTCGTTCCTGCACGCCTCGAACAGGCTGGTGCAGTTCGTGAACAACCAGGACTTCTTCCCGACCCGGCAGGAATTCCACCAGTACCTGGAGTGGGCGGCCGCCGGCCTCCAGGACCGGGTCACGTACGGCGCCGAGGTCACCTCGATCCGGCCCGTCATCGGGGCCGGGGCCCGGACGCCCGACCTCCTCGAGATCGAGGTGCGCGACAGCGACGGCACCACCCGTGTCGTCACCGCACGCAACGTGGCCATCTCGACCGGCCTCGTGCCGCGCCTGCCGGACGGCATGAAGGCCGACGAGCGGGTGTGGCACAGCTCGGAGTTCCTGAGCAGGTTCAACCAGCAGGACCCCCAAAGCCTCAGAAGCGTGGCGGTGGTCGGCGCCGGCCAGAGCGCGGCCGAGATCACCCGGTTCTTCCACGACTCGCTCCCGCACGCCGAGGTCTCCGCGATCATCCCGTCCTACGGGTATTCCGTGGCCGACGACACCCCCTTCGCCAACCAGGTGTTCGACCCCGGCGCGGTCGACGAGTACTACTTCGGCACCGAGCGGGCGCAGGACGCGTTCTGGCGCTACCACCGCAACACCAACTACTCGGTGGTCGACGGCGACGTCATCCGGGCCCTGTACCAGCGTTCGTACGACGAGCAGGTGCGCGGCAGCCGGCGGCTGCACTTCCGCAACCTCACCCGGGTCATCGAGGTCAAGCGCGCCGGCAGCGAGACGCAGGTGGTCCTGCGCTCGCTGCTCGACGACCGGACGGATGAGCTGGCCGTCGACGCGCTGGTGTTCGCCACAGGCTACGCGGGTCTGGACCCGGCCCGCCTGCTCGGCGACTTCGACCGGCACTTCCAGCGCGACGCGGCGGGCAGGCACCGGGTGGAGCGCGACTACCGCCTCATCCCCGCATCGGATCTGAACTGCGGCGTCTACGTCCAGGGCGGCACCGAGCACACCCACGGTCTGTCGTCGGCCCTGCTGTCGAACATCGCGGTGCGCAGCGGCGAGATCGCCGACTCGATCGTGCTGCGGCGCACGGAGCAGGAGATGGACAGCACCTTCCCCGTGGCGGAAGCATCCACGGCCGCCTGAGGCGGGCACGCCATGGGGTGGGCCCCGGTGCTGCAGTCGCAGCACCCTGTC
>NZ_JBHYMC010000067.1:0-38648 GCF_042742535.1 Streptomyces sp. NPDC058880 | reverse complement strand
GCCGCGGACCCGGACGCGGGCCGGTCCGCGGCCGGGTCCTCCGGTCCGCGCTGCGAGGCGTCCGACGTCGTACGCCGCCGCACCGCGTTCTGGACGGTCCTGGCGGAGCAGCAGAACCGGTCCTGCGCTCTCGACCTGACCTCGGAGCCGACGGCCGTGAGCCTCTCCGACGACGACATCGCCGCTGTGGTGGACGCGCTGATCGGGAACGTCTTCCGACACACCGCACCCGGGACGCCGTTCGGCGTCCAGGTCGTGCGCACCGCCCAGGCCGTGGAGCTGGTCGTGGAGGACGGCGGCCCCGGAATCCCCGAACCGGACCGGGCGCTGTCCCGCGGGAGCAGCACCGGGTCCACCGGACTGGGCCTCGACATCGCGCAGCGGGCGGCGACCGCGACGGGCGGCTCCATGCGCATCGCCCGCGGCCCGCTGGGCGGCGCCCGCATCACCGTGACGTTCGCGCTCGCCCCGTCGGCCCCGTCCGGGCGGAGGCTGCGCAGGCCGCGCACGTCCCGCCGCCGGCCGGTCCGGGGCCGCTGAGCGGCGGCTACTCGGCCTGCGCAGCCTTGGCGGCGGCCTTGAGCTTGCGCCACACCGTACCGAGGGCTTCCAGGTCCTGCGCGTCGAGGAGATCCGTGAAACCCGGCGCCAGGGCCTCGCGCCGGGTGGCGTCGGCCGCCGCGAAGAGGGCACGGCCGGCCGGCGTGAGGGAGACCTCCACGGAGCGCGCGTCGCGGACGGACGGCGTCCGCGCCACCAGGTCGCGGCTCTGCAGGGCGTCCACGACCCGGGAGACCTGGCTGCGGCTGAGCAGGGTGCTGTTCCCCAGGACGGAGGCGGGCACCGGCTCGGGGCTGGATGCCAGCCACAGCATGACCTCGAACCAGGACACGGGCAGGTCGTGCGCCTTGACCAGGGCCTTGTCCACGCGGTCCGTCATCGTCGCCCCGGCCCAGACCAGCCCGTAGAAGGCGTAATCGGCCGCCGGCATCTCGGCTTCTGTGAGCTTCTTCGGCATGTCGCACAGTCTAGAGGTTGCGTGCGCACGCACATAAATTTAAAGTGTGTGTGCACGCACATATACCCGAGACTCCAGAGGTGCACCATGCCCACCCTCCCCACCCCCGACGGTGCGACGGCCGCGGACGCTTCGCTCCGCACCGTCCTGATCACCGGCACCTCCTCCGGCATCGGACTGGCCGCGGCCGTCGCCGCCGCCCGCGCCGGCTGGCGCACGGTGGCCACGCTGCGCGACCCGGGGCGGGCCGGCGCGCTGCGCAAGGCCGCCGCCGAGGCCGGCGTGGAGATCGACATCCGCCGCCTCGACGTCGTCGACGAGGAGTCCGTCACGGCCGCCGTGGACGGCGTGATCGCCGACTACGGCCGCCTGGACGCCGTGGTCAACAACGCCGGCGCCGGACACCTCGGCACACTGGAGCTGGAATCCGTGGCCGACGTCCGCGCGGTCATGGAGGTCAACTTCTTCGGCGTACTGAACGTCTCCAAGGCGGCACTCCCCCACCTCCGGGCCACCGGGGGACGCCTGATCACCGTCACGAGCGTCGGCGGAGTCGTCGGCCAGCCCTTCAACGAGGCCTACTGTGCGGCGAAGTTCGCGGTGGAGGGGTACATGGAGAGCCTGGCGCCCGTCGCGCGCACCCTCGGCGTGACCGTGTCCGTCATCGAGCCGGGAGCGGTGGCGACTGAATTCGTCGCCAACATCGGACTGGACCTCGCCGCCGCCGTCGCCGAGGCCGGCCCGTACGCCGACGCACTGCACACCTACATCGACCGCACGGTGAGCCAGTTCGCGGAGGGTGCCGCCCAGACACCGACCGAAGCGGCCGAGGCCGTCATGGAGGCGCTGACCGCCGACCGCCCCGCCTTCCGCATCCAGACCTCGCAGTGGGCCCGCGACTTCACCGGGACCAAGCTGGTGGACCGGGACGGTTCGGCCGTGCTGGGCATGACGGGGACCTGGGTGGGCTGACCGTGCCGCGCCGGACCCGGCGGGACCGGGACGGCACGGCCGACAGGCGCTCCGCGCGCGGCGGGGTCAGCATGGGAAGGGGCCGAGCCCGCCGGCCGGCCTCGCGGACCGCCGCACCGCGGCGCGCCCCCGTCGAGAGGTGACCGCAGGCATGGACGCATCACGCAGGGCCTGGATCGCGGTCGGCGTCGTCGTCACCGTCATCCTCCTGAACCTCGCGGCCATCATCCTCATGAACACGGTCGGCCCGTGACCGTGTGACGCCGGCCGGTCCGCCCCCGGCCCGCCCCCGAACCGCCCCCGAACCGCCCCGGCCCACCGGGGGCGGATCCGTCGCGTGCGCGGAAGCCGCGTCCCGCACCCCCTCCCGCACCGGAACCCGGGGGCGGCATTTCTGACATGTCATCAACTCTCCTGGTGTGAAGGCCCGTTCGAGTAACCCACCCAGCCGTTGCAGGCTGCGCGCACCCTTGCCGCGGAGCCCTGGTTCGCGAATGATGCTCCGGGCGTGCCGGTGGACGGTGGCCCCACCGGTCCGCCGTCCTCGAACCCGACCGGCCAGGAGGCCTGTTGTGCGGACCAACCGTCGCATCCGGAGATCCCTCGTCGTCGTCGGCGCCGCCCTCGCGCTCGTCGTCGGCGTCCCCCAGGCGGCCTTCGCGGCTCCGCCCCCGGCGCTGCCCGGCCAGGCCGAGGCGATCGAGACGACCTTCCAGCCCGCCTACGACTACGACACCGACGGCTGCTACCCGACACCCGCGATAGGCCCGACCGGGATCCTGAACGGCGGGCTCAAGCCCACCGGGGCCCTCAACGGCAACTGCCGGGACGCCTCGGACCTCGCCAACACCAACGGCTACTCGCGATGGAAGTGCAACAACGGCTGGTGCGCCGTGCTCTACGCGCTGTACTTCGAGAAGGACCAGGCGATCCCCTTCATCAGCCTCGGGGGCCACCGCCACGACTGGGAGCACGTGGCGGTGTGGATCCAGGGCGGTGAGGCACAGTACGTCGCCACCTCCGAGCACGGCGACTTCGTGGTCCACTCGCGCGACCGGATCCGATGGACCGGCACCCACCCCAAGATCGTCTACCACAAGGACGGTATCGGCACGCACTGCTTCCGCGCCGCGAACTCCAACGACGAACCGCCGGAGAACCACCGCGGCACCTGGCAGTACCCCACGCTCGTCGGCTGGTCGGGCTACCCCGGGACGCTCCGGGACACCCTCAGTCAGGCCGACTTCGGCAGCGCGCACTTCGGCCTGAAGGACGGATCCTTCGCGTCCCACCTCGCGAAGGCCAAGCCTGCGGGGATCCCCTTCGACCCGTACCAGGAGCCGTGAGCCGACCCACGCCGCACGTCCCGCCCACCCCACCCGTGCCGTGCCGTGCCGTGCCGTGCCGCCGTATGATCGGGGGCGCGTCGGCCCCGGCCGTCACCCCCCTGACGAGACAGGCGAGGACGTGCACGTGCACAGGACCGTCACCGAGCTCGCGGACGGCCGCGAGCTCATCTACTACGACAGCGAGCCCGGCCGGGACCGCGGCGCCGCGGACCTGCGTCCCCCGGACCGGGTCGAGAGCACCCCCGAGCTGCGCCGGGACCCGGCCACCGGCGACTGGGTGACCATCGCCGCCCACCGGCAGTCCCGCACCTACCACCCCCCGGCGGACGCCTGCCCGCTCTGCCCCTCCCGGGACGGCCGGCAGAGCGAGATCCCGGCAGCCGACTACGAGGTGGCCGTCTTCGAGAACCGCTTCCCATCCCTCGCCGGCGAGGCCGGCCGGTGCGAGGTGGTGTGCTTCACCCCCGAGCACGGCGCCGGCTTCGCCGATCTCACGCCGCGGCGGGCCCGGCTGGTACTGGACGCCTGGACCGACCGCACCGCCGAACTGTCCGCCCGCCCCGGCGTACGGCAGGTGTACTGCTTCGAGAACCGTGGTGCGGAGATCGGCGTGACGCTGGCCCACCCGCACGGTCAGATCTACGCCTTCTCCACCACCACGCCGCGCACCGCCAAGCACCTCGCCGCCGCCTCCGCGCACCGCGCCCGCACCGGGCGCAACCTCTTCGAGGACATCCTCGCGGAGGCCCGCGCGGCCACCGATCGCGTGGTCCTCGCCGGGGAGCACTGGACGGCCTTCGTCCCGTACGCCGCGCGCTGGCCCTACGAGGTCCACCTCCACCCGCACCGCAGGGTCCCCGATCTGACCCGGCTCACCGAGGCGGAGCGCGCCGAGTTCCCCGTCCTGTACCTGGACCTGCTGCGCCGCTTCGACCGGCTCTTCGGGCTGGCCGCGCCCACCCCCTACATCGCGGCCTGGCACCAGGCGCCGGTCATCGGGGGTGGGGAACTCGCCCTGCACCTGGAGCTGTTCACCGTCCGGCGGACCGCCGACAGGCTCAAGTACACCGCAGGGACCGAGGCCGGCATGGAGGCCTTCATGAACGACGTGGCGCCGGAGGCGGCGGCCCGACGGCTGCGGGAGGTCTTGTGACCGCGAGCGCGACCGTCACGGCGGCACGCATCGACCCTGTGCGGCGGGAGTTCGAGCGGATCCACGGCCGCGCCCCCGACGGGGTCTGGGCCGCCCCGGGCCGCGTCAACCTCATCGGCGAGCACACCGACTACAACGACGGCTTCGCGCTCCCGATGGCGCTGCCGCACACCGCGATGCTGGCGGCCCGCCGCCGCCAGGACGGACTGCTGCGCCTGCACAGCGCCCAGGGCGACGGCCGGATCACGGAGCTGACGGTGGCGGACCTCTCGCCCGGCACCGTCGGCGGCTGGGCCCGGTACGCCGCCGGGGTGGTAGGGGCGCTGCGGGAGCGGGGCCTGCCGGCGGGCGGCGCCGACGTGCACCTGGACAGCACCGTGCCGACGGGCGCCGGCCTTTCGTCCTCCGCGGCCCTCGCATGTGCGGTCGCCGTCGCGTACGACGACCTGTACGCGCTGCGGCTGTCAGGGCCCGAGCTGGCGCGTGTGGCGCAGTACGCCGAGAACGCCTTCGCCGGTGTGCCCTGCGGGGTCATGGACCAGATGGCCTCGGTCTGCTGCACGGAGGGCAGCGCGCTGCACCTCGACAGCCGCAGCCTGGCCGTCCGGCAGGTCCCCTTCGACCTCACCGGGCACGGCCTGCGGCTGCTGGTGCTCGACACCCGGGTCGCGCACGACCTCGCCGACGGGGCGTACGCGGCGCTCCGCGCGGGGTGCGAACGCGCGGCGGAACTGCTGGGCGTGCCCGCCCTGCGGGACCTCTCCGAGACGGATCTGCCGGGCGCGCTCGCGCGACTGCCCGGCGCGCTCGCGCCGCTGGTCCGGCACGTCGTCACCGAGAACGCCCGGGTCGGGCGGGCGGTCGACCTGCTGACGGCCGGCCGGCCGGAGGCACTGGGGCCGCTGCTGAGCGCCGGACACGCCTCCCTGCGGGACGACTACCGGGTCTCCTGCCCCGAGACCGACCTGGCAGTGGAGGCCGCCGTCGCCGCGGGTGCCCTGGGCGCCCGGATGACCGGTGGCGGCTTCGGCGGCTCCGTGATCGCGCTGGTCCCGGTCGCGGCCGCCGGACCGGTGGCCCGGGCGGTGACGGCCGCCTTCGCGGCCGCCGGCTTCGCGCCGCCGGACGTGCTGGAGGCCGTGCCGTCGGCGGGGGCCCGCCGCGTCGGCTGACCCGCGCGGTCGACGGCACGGCTGCCGCCGGGTGCCGGCCCGCCGCCCGGGGGCCGGTGAAGACTCCGCCCCGGGCGAAGGGAGCCGGTGCCGCATCTCGGCCCCGGCCCCCATGATGCGGTCCTCGACGGCGGCGGCGAGGACCGGGCCGCACCGGCCGACCTGCATCCGCGCGTGGAGGAAGGCCAGGCCATCGCCCGCCATGACCTCGGCGAACGGAGCGAAGGTCTCCTGCAGGACTGCCGGCCAGTCGGTGACGGGGCGGACCGGACTGCCCGGGTCGGAACATGACCCGGCGGTGAAGTCCTTCAGCTGGATGCGGGTGCCGCGCGGGCGTGCGCTCTCGGGGCCGAGGGGGCGTACGACCCGGGCGTTGACCACGTCGTGTGCGGCGACGAGCTGGGCGGCCGGTTCGGCGGCCTCATCCGTGACGCTGTCACGGAGCCCGTAGGCGAAGACCTTCACGGTGCCGCGTCCACGTCGGGTCAGGGTGGGAATGAGGGTGCGCTCAGGTTGGTGACCACGTCGCTGCGCAGGACTCTCTCGTCCTTCTTGCCGCCCCAGCGCCGGTCCTTGTCGTGCGGCTGTCGGTCGGCCCGCGCCGATGGTCCGCGAGCGGTGCGCGTGTCCTGCTCCCGGCGCCCCGGGCCGGCCGTGGCCGACCCTCGGTGCCGGGTGACGGGGTTTTAGGATCGGGGCATGGCCACACGACTTGTGCAGATCAACATGAAGGCCCACGACGACTCCGCGCTGGGGCGGTTCTGGGCGGAGGCGCTCGGCTGGGGCATGGACAGCGAGGGCCCCGGCGTGACCAATCTCGAACCCGTGGGTTTCACCTACCCCCATCCCTCGGCCGTCTGCATCGACCTCATCGCCCGCCCGGAACCCAAGACGGTGAAGAACCGGGTGCACCTCGATCTGGCCACCACCTCGGCCGCCCATCAGGCGGAACTCGTCGCGCGCCTCAAGGACTTGGGGGCGAAGCCCGCCGACGTGGGTCAGGGAGACGTCCCCTGGACGGTGATGGCAGATCCGGAGGGCAACGAGTTCTGCGTCCTGGAGCCCCGGCCGATCTACCGGGACACCGGGCCGATCGCCGCGGTGGTGGTGGACTGCGCCGATCCGCGGGCGATGGCCCGCTTCTGGGGCGAGGCGATGGACTGGACGGTGCACGAGGTCACCGACGGCCAGGCGACCCTGCGATCCGCCCAAGGGGTCGGACCCTACCTGGAGTTCGTCCGTAACCGTGACCCCAAGACCGTGTGGAACCGCGTCCACCTCGACGTGCGGCCGTACCGCGGTGACGACATGCGGACGGAGGAGGCCCGGCTGCGCGCCCTGGGCGCCACCGATCCCGGTATCGACCAGTCCGCGATCTCCTGGACCGTGATGGCCGATCCGGAGGGCAACGAGTTCTGCGTCCTCACCCCGGGCTGAGCAAGCGCCCGTGAGGAGCGGGCAGGGGGTGGGCGGCGACCGGGGCCCGTCCGGCCCGGCCCGCGCGGTCGGGTTCCCCACCGGCGGCGCGGGGCGCGGCCCGTCCGTCCCGACCGCCCGGCCCGGGGGAACGGGCCGGGGGAACGGGCCGGGGGAACGGGCCGGGCGCGCGCTGTCGCGGCGGGCCGTCAGCTCCGGCCGAGGTGTCCGGCGCGGTCCTTCCCCGCGGCGACCGCCGAGGCCGCGAGCAGGGTGGCACCGGCGAGGCTGCCCCAGAGGGCGGCGGGGCCTCGGGGCGCGAGAGCGGTGATGACCGCCGGGGAGACGGCGAGGCCGAAGCCCGTGGAGAGCTCGAAGCGGGCGAGGACGCGCCCGAGGGCGTGTGCCGGGGCGAGCGCGGTGACCAGCGCGGTGGCACTGCCGGCGTAGATGATCTCGCCGAGGGTGCAGACAACGGACACCGCGGCGACGGCCGGGGCGCCCCAGCCGCCGCCCAGCGAGGCGGCCGCGAGGAACCCGAGGTAGGAGACGGCGAGCACCACGCCGGCGAGGGCCAGCACGGTCCGCCGGGGAAACCGGGACATCCACACGGTGACCGGTACCTGAAGGGTGACCACGAGCACCGTGTTGGCCACGAAGACGGCCGCCGACCACACCGGGGAGGCGTGCAGTTGGGTCACCAGCACCAGGGGGACCGCGATCTCGGGGACGTTGAGGCAGAAGACGTAGACCACGTTCGCGGCCGCCAGCCCGCCCATCCGGGGCGCCTGGCCCTCCGCCGCGCCATCGGCAGGTGCGGCGGCCGGACGTGCAGACAGGCGGACCGACCAGGCCAGGGCGGCCGCGGTGAGGTAGGCGATCCCGGTGGCGGCCGCCATCGTCCGGAGGGCCGTCGCACCGCCCGTCAGGCACGCCGCGGCGAGGAGCGCGCCCACGCCCAGGCCCGCGTTGCGCAGGGCACGGCCCGCCGCAAGAGCGGTGTCGCGCTCCCGACCGCGGGCGACCGTGGCGACCAGCGCCGCATGGGCAGCCGGCCATGCCTGGTTGCCGACGCCGAGGAGGAGCGCCGCCACCGCGAACAGCCAGACCTGCCCGGCCGCGGTGGCCAGCAGCAGCGCCACGCCCAGCGCCCGCACCAGCATCGCCGCCGCCACGACCGTACTGCGGGCGCCCCGGTCCAGCCATCGGCCCACGGCGGGCATGCACGCCAGGCCGACGACGATGCCGGCCGTCATGGCGACACCGGTCGCCGGACCGGACAGCCGCAGCACCATCACCCCGTACAGCAACAGGAACGGCCGCAGCATGCCGGTACCGAGCGCGTCCACGACCAGGGCGACGGCGTAACGGGGGCCTCCGGAGGCCCGGACCAGGGCACGGGGGCGGATCTTGGTGATGGGTTCCATGGCCTCACCCTGCGTTCGGCCGGAACCCCGGCCGCGCGGGTTGACGTACATCGTCAACCCGGTGGCGCGACCGCCCGTGCGATCGGCGATGCTTGGGCCGGTGACCTTGAGGATCGACATCGGCGGCCTGCCGTCCGAACGGCTGCGGTTCGCCGCCTCCCCGCTGGCCGAGCTGACCGCGATGCTGCACGTGCTGACCGAGCCGGGGCACCATCCGCAGCTCGCCGGCCTGGCCGGGGAGGTACGGGCCGGGATGCCGGCGGAGCTTTCCGAGCGGCTGCGCGAGGCGGACTTCCTCTGGCGTTCCTCACAAGCCGACTTCCTGCTCCCTGCCCGCCCCCGGCCGACCCTCGCCCAGGAGCTGGACGACGTGGACCTGATCGACGACGAGAGGTACGTGACAGCGGCCCTCGTCACCACGTGCGGCAACAACCGGGTCCGCTTCGGGGCGCCTTCACCGCTGAACGACCGGACGGCGCGGGAGCGCGCCCTGGACCTGGCTCAGGCCCGCGGCGTACGGCAGGAGGCCTTCGCGGCACGGCTGCTCGCGGACCCGGCCACCGTACGGGCGAGCCTGCGCGACACCCTCGAACAGTGCGCCGAGGTCTTCTTCGACGCCGCCTGGGCGGACGTCGCGGTACGGCTCGCCACCGACCTGCGGGTGAAGAACGACCTGCTCAGGCGACAGGGCGTGGAAGCGGCGCTCGCGGCGGTCTCCGGCGCGGTCTCGCTGGCTCCGGACGGCGACTGCATCGTCCTGGACAAGCTGCCCGACAAGGCGACCTCCGCCCACGGCCGCGCGGTCACCTTCATACCCAGCGTCTTCGGCGGGCCGCACCTGGCGGTGGTGCACGCGCCCGGCTGGCAGCCGGTGGTGCAGTACCCGGTGGCGGAGCCGGAACCCCCGGAGCCGGTGTCGCTGGAGACGGTCTCCCTCCGGCTGGAGGCGCTCTCGCATCCGGTACGGCTGCGGCTGCTGCGCACCCTCGCCCGCGGCCCGCACACCACCCGCGAACTGGCCCACGCCTGGGAGCTCTCGCCGCCGGAGGTGTCCCGGCACCTCGCCGTCTTGCGCCGGGCCGGCCTGCTCACGGCCCGGCGGCGCGGTCGCTACGTCCGCTACACCCTCAGCCTGCCCGACCTGACGTCGCTGGGCGCCGATCTCCTGGCGGCCGTGCTGCGCTGAGCCGCAGCGGGGCGAGTGGGCGCCGGCGGTGGCGCGGAAGGCGTGGCGCAGGTCACGCGGCCCTGCCTGTCACAGCGGACGGGCCACCGGTGTCCTGTGTCCGGAAGCCGACAACCGAGAGAACGGGGAGCCCACCATGACCGAGAACACCGCAGTCGTCGTGATCGGCGGCGGATACGCGGGCGTCATGGCCGCCAACCGCCTGACGCAGCGCACCGGCGTGAGCGTGACGCTGGTCAACCCGCGTCCGGCCTTCGTGGAGCGGATCCGCCTGCACCAGCTGGCCGGCGGCTCCGACGACGCGGTCGTGCAGTACGCGGACGTACTGGGCCCGGACGTCCGCCTGCTGGTCGACAGTGTGACGGGCATCGACGCGGCCGCGCGCCGTGTGACACTGGCCTCCGGCGGCACGGCCGCCTACGACTACCTGGTCTACGCCGTGGGCAGCGGCAGCGCCGACCCGGGGGTGCCGGGGGCCGCGGAGTTCTCCTACCCGGTCAGCACTTTGGAGGAGGCGCGGCGGCTGCGGCCGGTCCTCACGGCGGCGCCCGCTACGGCGGCGGTGACGGTGGTCGGGGCGGGGCCGAGCGGAATCGAGACCGCCGCCGAACTGGCCGAGCAGGGACGGAAGGTGACCCTGGTCTGCGGCGGCGTACTGGGCCCGTACCTGCATGCCCGGGGCCGCCGCTCGGTCGCCCGGCGGCTGGCCGCGCTCGGCGTCGGCGTCGTCGAAGGGCCCGGCGGCAGGGTGACGGCCGTGACCCGCGACCGCATACGTCTGGCCGACGGCCGCGAACTGCCCAGCGACGTCACCGTCTGGACGGCCGGCTTCGGTGTGCCGGACCTGGCCGTACGCAGCGGGCTGAGCACCGACGCAGTGGGCCGGCTCCTCACGGACGAGACGCTGACCAGCGTGGACGACGACCGCATCGTCGCGGCCGGCGACTCGGCGGCCCCCTCGGACCTGCCCCTGCGGATGAGCTGCCAGGCCGCGATACCGCTGGGCGCGCGGGCGGCCGACACGGTGCTCAGCCGGATCGCGGGCGAGCGGCCCGCACCCCTGAACGCGGTGTTCGCGGGTCAGTGCATCAGCCTTGGGCGCCGCGTGGGAATCTTCCAGTTCGCCCGCCGGAACGACGTCGCCGTCCCGTTCCACGTCGCCGGCCGCCCCGGTGCGAAGCTGAAGGAGTTCGTCTGCCGGGGCATCGTCAAGCACCTGGCCGGCGAGGCGCGCGAGCCCGGCTCGTACCGCCTCCACCGCGTCTCGGGCGGGACCGGCCGCCAGGAGCTCCTCGCGGCCGGTCCCGCCCGATCCACCGGCACGGGCGCCCCGCGGCCGACGCAACCGGTCCGGTGACTGCCCGGTCCCGGGCTCGGGGCGGCGCACCGCACACCCGTGGCGGGCCGATCGGGGCGCTCACCTTCCGGGCCGGGCCTCCCGGTCCGCCGTGAGCCGTTCCTCGGGCCCCGGTTTCTTCACGGTCACGGTGGAATAGCCCGTGTGCACGGCGCCCGCGCCGTCCTGCGGCAGCAACAGGACGGCCGGACGCGGGACGGCGGCGGGGTCGGCCAGCGAGGTCGCCAGCAGGCCGATTCCGCTTCCGATCAGCGCCACGGAAACCGCGGCCAGCACGACACCACGGATCCAGGAATACTCGGACACGACGTTTCTCCGTTTCTCCGTCCGATGCAGAGGCCTTCGGGTGGTCCCGTGAAGGCGTACGTCCAATACACCCGGCGCGCGGATCGCAGTCACGGCACGCAAAGACGTGGCTTGACGCTCGGATCCGGTCTCGTTACCCTGCCCGCCGCACCGGATCGGGGCCCCCTCTCCCGGCCTCTGACACCTGCCGGAAGGCCGGAACCGTCAGCCTCGGGGCCGTCTCGCGCGGGCCGGCCGGGCCGGGCGGCCCGCCCGGCAGCCTTGCGTTGGTGCTCCCTGGCCCGCCGGATGATGCTTGTCAGTGGGGCCCCTGGCCGTGCAGGTCCCGTGGGACGGCAGCGACGGATCGAGCGAGGGCGAGATGAGCGGCGATGGAGCAACTTCCCACCTCCCCCGGTGAGCGCCCGCGGCGGACCGGTGCCGCCCGGGGGCCCGCGTACACGGCGACGGCCGCCGTCGACGAACAGGGCGTCGTCACCGAGTGGGGCGAAGGTGCCGCCCGGCTGCTCGGTTACGCGTCCGCCGAGGTGGTGGGGCGGTCCGCCGCGTTCCTGCTGGCCGATCCCGTCGGCGACGCGGCCCGCCGGATCCCGGCCGAGCAGGAGCGGTGGAGTGGCACGGTGGCCCTGCGGCACCGGGACGGCGGCCGCCTGGAACAGGGGCTGCTCGCGCACCGCCGGACCTCCACCGGCGGCGCCACCCAGTGGTACGTGGTCTCCGCGGTGGAGGGCCGGCGGGACGGTGACGGCTCCTCGTGGGGTGATCCGCTGCACGCGTGGTCGTTCTCCCAGTCCCCCTGCTTTCTGGCGGTCTTCGACGCCGACCTGCGACTGGTGCGGGCGAACGCGGGCATGGAGCGCACGCTGTCCCTCACGGAGTCCGAGATGGCCGGGCTGCGCCTGCCGGAGATCGCCCCGGACCCGGTGAGCGAGGAGACCGAGCGCAGGATGCGTCTGGCTCTGGAGACCGGGGAGCCGCAGCGCATGGAGGCGTTCGTGCGCACCACGGGCGTCAGCGCGGAGCACGGCTGGGCGACCTCGGTGGCACCGCTGCGGGATCCGGCCGGCCGGGTGCGCGCCGTGTGCCTCGCCGCGCACGACCGGACCGGGGCCGAGGTCGAGACGCAGCAGATGTTCCTGCCGGACGCCGCCGGCGCGCGCATCGGGACCAGCGGGGACAGCACCCGCACCGCGCAGGAGCTCGCGGACGTGGCCGTGCCCCGGCTCGCCGACTTCGCGGTCGTCGACCTGCTCGATCCCCTGCCGCGGGGGGACGGCCAGGCCTCCGGCCCGCAGCAGGGTCCGGTCACCGTGTGCCGTACGGCCGTGCGCTCGGCCGTCGAGGGGAGTTCCGAGGGGCGGGTGGCGGTCGGCGAGACGGCTGTCCACCCGCCGCTGTCGCCGCCCGCCCAATGCCTGGCCTCGGGCCGCGGGGCCGTCTACGCGACGACGGCCCCGGCGGTCGCCCAGTGGATGGCGCAGGACCCCGCGGCGGCCTGGCTGGGCGCGCATGGGGCCCACTCGGTGATGGTGGTGCCGATGCACGCCGGCGGCGTCGGCCTCGGCGTCGCCGTGTTCGGCCGCCGCCGCGGCCGGGGTCCCTTCCTGCCACAGGACCTGTCACTGGCCGAGGATCTCGCGGGCCGGGCGGCGGCGAGCATCCACACCGCCCACCGGTCCGCCCGGGAGCACACCAGCACCATGACGCTGCAGCGCAGCCTGCTCCCCCAGGCACTGCCCGACCACCCGGCGCTGGAGACGGCCTCCCGCTACCTGCCGGCCGGTACCGAGGCGGGCGTGGGCGGCGACTGGTTCGACGTGATCCCGCTGTCCGGCGCCCGGGTGGCCCTCGTCGTGGGCGATGTCGTCGGCCACGGCATCCGTGCCTCCGCGACGATGGGCCGGTTGCGCACCGCGGTGCGCACGCTGGCCGACGTGGATCTGCCGCCGGACGAGTTGCTCACCCACCTCGACGACCTGATCATCCATCTGTCCGCGGACGAGGGCGGCCGGGAGGCCGTCGACGAGAGCGCCGGGGGCATCGGTACGACCTGCCTGTACGTGGTCTACGACCCGGTGACCCGGCACTGCACGCTGGCCCGGGCCGGGCACCCGCCGCCGGCGGTGGTCTCCCCGGAGGGTTCCGTGTACCTCCTCGACGTCCCGGCCGGTCCACCGCTGGGCCTGGGCGGCCTGCCCTTCGAGACACTGGACGTCGACCTTCCCGAAGGCAGCGTGCTGACCCTCTACACCGACGGGCTGCTCCAGCCCCGCGAGCGGGACCTCGACGAGGCGCTGGACACCATGTTCGCCGCGCTCGCCCAGCCCGCCTCCACCCTGGACACGGTCTGCGACCGGGTTCTGACGGCCCTGCTGACACACCGCCCCGACGACGACGTGGCCCTGCTCGTCGCACGGACCCGGGCCCTGCACGCCGACAAGGTCGTGGTGTGGGACCTGGCCTCCGATCCCTCCGACGTCTCCCGGGCCCGTCGGCGGACCACCGACCAGCTGACAGCGTGGGGGCTGGAGGATGCCTCGTTCGTCACCGAGCTCCTGGTCAGCGAGCTGGTCACCAATGCCATCCGGTACGGCGAGCCGCCCATCCAGCTACGGCTGATCCACGAGAAGGACACGCTGATCTGCGAGGTCTCCGACGCGAGCAGCACCGCCCCGCACATGCGGCGGGCCCGCACCTTCGACGAGGGCGGGCGCGGTCTGCTGCTGGTGGCGCAGCTCGCCCAGCGCTGGGGCACCCGGCACGCGGCCGTCGGCAAGACGATCTGGGCCGAGCAGTCGCTCCTCGGTTTCTGAGGCTTCTGGGGCTTCTGGGGCTTCTGGGGCTTCTGGGGGCCGTGGGTGACGGGCCCACCCGATCCCGCCCGGACAGCCCTACTGCGGTCCGGGCGGGACGCGGAAGACGGGCAGTGCCCACTCCGGGGGGTCGGGAGGCGGCGCCGTCCGCTCCTGGCTGCGCCGGGGCCGCTGCTCGGTGCGGGGGCCGTGCTCGGTGGCGGCCCGCAGGGCCGCCACGAACTCCAGGCAGGAGCCGTACCGGTCCTCGGGAATCTTCGCCAGGGCCCTGGCGAAGACCTCGTCTGCGGCGGGTGCGATGTCGGGCCGCCGCTCGGTCAGGGGCGGCGGGGCGTCGTACTGGTGCGCCCACAGCAGGGCCGCGTCCTCCTCGCGGACGAAGGGCGGCCCGCCGGCCAGGGTCTCGTAGACGACGCAGGCCAGGCTGTAGAGGTCGCACCTGCCGTCCACCGGCCGACCGGCGATCTGCTCGGGCGCCATGTAGTCGAGCGTGCCGACGAACTCCCCCGCCGTGGTGAACCCGCTCAGCGACAGGGACTTCTTCGTCAGGCCGAAGTCGGTGAGGTAGATGTGCTCCGGATGGTCCCGGTCGGGCCCCGCCGCGACCAGGATGTTGCCGGGTTTGACGTCCCGGTGCACCAGTTCGTGGTCGTGGGCGGCGTCCAGGGCGGACGCCACCTGGGCGGCGATCCGCAGGGCGGTCGGGACGGGCAGCGGACCCTCCCGGTCGAGCAGCCCCCGCAGGTCCAGGCCGGGCACGAAGCGCATGGCGATGTAAAGGACGCCGTCGGTCTCGCCGGCCTCGAAGATCGGCACGATGTGCGGGTGCTCGATCGACGCGGCCACCCTCGACTCGTGGGTGAAGCGGCGCCGGAAGGTGTCGTCCCGCGCCCGCTCCGGGGCGATCAGCTTGATCGCGACCGTGCGGTCCAGCCGCAGGTCCCTGGCGCAGTAGACGACGGCCATGCCACCCCGGCCGATCATGCGCTCGATCTTGTATCCGGCGATCTGCTGCCCGACCAGCCCGGAGGGCCGGCCGGTGTACTGGCTCAGGTCCGCGCCCATCAGGCGCCCCCTTCCTCAGCAGGAATTCTAGTCAGTGGTCCCACCGGACGCCCGGCGGGAAACCGAAGGCGCCTCCCCTACCACGCCATGGATCATGCCGGAAGGGGATGGACCACCACCATTCACGCCATGCCGGAGCGGCCGGTGGCTGGGTGGTGCGGGCGGGGAATATGCGGGTCCGGCGCCCATGCGCGGGTGGCGCGGATGGCGTTGAGTCGGGGGTGCCGATCGGCCGGCGCCAGTCCTACTCCAGCCGCGCGTCCCGCGCATTCGACCTTTCTAGGAGGTGAACCGGGTGAGCGTACTCAAGCCCCAGAACACGGAGGCCCGCAGGACGCAGCGCGGCCCGGGATACCTGAACTGACCCGACGGATCCGGGCGGGGGTGCTCCCCCGTACCCCGGCCCGGATCCTGTCGTTCCCACCGGCTGCTGCCGGTGGCGGCCCCTCGGACGATCACAGAGGCTGACAGCAGAGATGCGCAACGAACGATGGGTCGACCGCTCCCTCTTCACCTGGAGCGACACGCTGTTCTTCGACCCTCTCGACGTCTTCCACGAGCCGGACGCCGACCACTTCCTGTCCGGATTCGACGCGGCGACCCGGGCGCGCTTCGTCCGGCGCGGCAACCGGTGGAGCCACCGGCACGACCCGGCCCCGCCCGACCAGGGCTGGAAGATTCACATCTCGGCGGGCCGGCGGCAGGTGCGCGAGATCGCCGCATCGGTGATCGGGCATCTGACGGCCCTCGGCACCGACTTCGAGATCGCCCTCGACCCCACCGTCTTCGCGATGCGGGGCGGAGGCCCGCTCGCCACCGTCTACCCGCACGGCGTGGAGGAGTTCAGGAGCTGCTTGGCCGGCCTGGCCCGCCTCCTGGACGGGGTGGAGGGCCCGTCCGTCCCGTCGGACGTGCGCTACCGGGACAGCAAGGCGCTGTACCTGCGCTACGGCCCCTTCCACGCGCCCCGCACCGTCGATGTCCTCGGGCGCCGGCAGCCCCCCGCACCCGACCGGGCGTCCTGGCCGTTCGACGACTGGAAGCCGGCCGACGAGGACGCGGGGGACGGCCTGCTCGGGGGACGCTTCCGGCTGACCGACACGATCCGGTCCTCGCACGACGGCGGCGTCCACACCGCCGAGGACACCGCGGACGACGACCGGAAGGTACTGCTCAAGGAGGCCCGCGACGACGCCGTCGACCTCCTCGGCCGCGAGTGGATGTTCCTGAACCTGCTGGCCGGCGCGGGCTCCTTCCCTGCTCCCGTCGCCACGTTCCAGCACGGCGAACACCACTACATCGCGATGGAGTTCGTCGAAGGCACCGGCCTCGGCCCGCTGCTGCTCGCACGCAACCCGCTCACGCGGCCGGGCTCCGGCCCCGAGCAGTCACGAGCGTACCTGCGGATCTTCCTGACCGTCCTGCGCGGGCTTGCGCGCGCGGTCCGGGCGGCGCACGATCGCGGCGTGGTCCTCGGCGGCTTCACCGCCTCGGACGTCCTCGTCGACCCGGACAGCTACGAGGTGCGCGTCCTCGGCTTGGAGACCTGCCGGCTGCCCGGCGGCGGGACCGGGCCCGGCCATGATCCCGTCGGCACCCCCGGCAGTGGCCCCGCGACCGAGGCCGGGGACCGGTACGCGCTGGCCCGGGTCATGGCCGGGCTGATCCTGCCGATCACGGCCATGTCCGACCTGCGCGAGGACGTCCTGGACCTGTACCGGACCCTCGTCACGGAGGGCCTGGGCTGGCCGGAACGGGTGCACCGTTTGCTGGTGGACCTGGCCCGGGGTCGGATCGGCCTGGTCGGCCTGCTCGACGTGCTGGAGGACGAGGCGGGGCTGCCCGGCCGCGTCGGGCCGGCCGCGCCGCCGCGCCCGGCGGCCGGGGAACGGCCGGAGCCGGGCGGGGCGGAAGCCGCGGTGGCCGCGTTCATCCGGGCCGCCGCGGACACCCGCCGGGACACCTTCTTCCCCGTGGACCCCTTCGCCCACGTCACGAACCCGCTCGGTCTCGGGTCCGGCGCGAGCGGCGTCCTGTGGGCGCTCCACGCCTCCGGCGTGCCCGTCCGGCCCGAATGGCGCGACCGGCTGCGTGCCGAGCTCGCGGAGATCGACCCGGCCCGGTACCCGGACGGCCTCATGAACGGCCTGGCCGGCATCGCCTGGGCGGCCGACGCCCTCGGGCTCGCGGCACCGGCCCGGGAGCTGCTCGACCGGGCCAACCGGCGCGCGGTGGCGAAGCGCGACCACACGTTCCACCACGGCCTCGCCGGAGTGGGCATGACGAACCTGCACTTCTTCCTGCGCGGCCGCGACCCGCACGACCTCGCCGCGGCCCAGCGCTGCGCCCGTGCGCTGCACGACACCGCGCGGCGTGACGAGGACCAGGCCTACTGGCTGACCGGGGCCTGCGCCCGGGGGCCGCTGGCGGGGCTCGGTTCCGGGCAGGCGGGCGTCGCCATGTTCCTCCTGCGGATGCACCAGATCTCGGGCGAGGAGCACCACCTGGAACTGGGTCGGGAGGCACTCGCCTGGGAGATGGCCCGCACCGCGGCGGGCGGCGGGGACGGGGGCACGGGAC
Source organism: Streptomyces sp. NPDC058880 (assembly GCF_042742535.1). NCBI lineage: Bacteria > Bacillati > Actinomycetota > Actinomycetes > Kitasatosporales > Streptomycetaceae > Streptomyces > Streptomyces sp. NPDC058880. The sequence goes on along the minus strand of NZ_JBHYMC010000067.1, from coordinate 20,834 downwards.
CGTCCGTCGAGGCGGGTTCGGCGGGCCTGGCGAAGGTGCTGCTGCGCTACGGGGACCTGACCGCGGCCCGTGACGTCCTGCGGAGCCTGGACCTGCGGTGCTGGGCGCGGCCGGGGTACGCGACCGGGATGTGCGGGATCGCCGACACGCTGCTGGACGCGGCGGAGTTCACCGGCGACCCCGCGTACCGCGACACCGCGCTGCGGCAGCTCGACTTCGTCCGGCGGGTCTTTCTCTTCGAGCCCGCGGCGCGCTTCGGTCTGCGCGACGCGGACGGGCGTCCGCTGCTGGGGGTGCCCGGTGAGGGCCTGCAGCGCTGCTCCACCGACTACCTGACCGGCTCGGCCGGTGTGCTGCGGGTGCTCCACCGCGCCGGCTCCGGTGGCCCGGCGGACTTCCTGCTGGACGAGGTCGGCCCGCCGTGACGCGCACTACATTGCCGACAGGACCCCGCCGGGGTCGCGGGCGGCGCTGGCGAAGGCCCGCCGGTTCGGGTGGCCGGTCTTGTGGAGGACGTTCGCCACGTGCTTCTCGACCGTCCGCAGGGAGATGTGCAGCCGGCCGGCGATGTCCTTGTTGCTGATCCGTTCGGCGACCAGCTGGGCCACCTCGAACTCGCGGACGGTGATGCCGGACCTGCGCAGGTCCGGTGGCACCTGCTCGGTGCCCGTGCGCCGTTGCCGGACCGACGCGCCCATCCCGCGCAGCAGGGCCCGGGCGGCGCCGGCCACCGGATGGAGGCCGGCGCCGTGGAAGTACTCCTCGGCCTCGCGCAGCCACTGGACCGGCGCGCCCCAGCCGTCCTCGTACGCCGACCGGGCCACCAGCCGCATGCCCAGGCAGCGGGCCATAGGGTACGGGGCGGCCGCCGCCAGTGCCTCGGCCGCGACGGCCGTGGCCCGCTCGCGGTGGCCTTCGCGGCCGAGCAGCACGGCGTGGGCGAGGCCCGCGAACTGGCGGTTCCAGCGGCTGCCGCCGGTGGCGGCCTCCGCGATCCCGGGGCAGTGCCGGCGGCCGATCCGTCCGGCCAGGACGCCGAGCAGCACGATGATGCCGTGCCGGCCGAAGTCTCCGGCGGCCGGGTTCTCGGCGTCGTGGGCGAGCGCCTGTGCGAGCTCCGCCTCCGCGGCGTCGTGCCGCTCCTCCAGCAGTGAGCAGAAGGCCCGGGCCGTTCCGTACGACAGGGCGCGCAGGCCGGGCGCGGCGTCGAGGAGCGGCTCCAGGCGTTCCAGCGCCCCGTGCATCTCGGCGCGGCGTCCCTGGTGGGCGTACCGTACGGCGTCGGCGAGCCGGAGCATCGCCAGGGACCGACCCAGTCCGGGCCCGGACGCCTCGGCCGCCGCTTCGATGATCCCGTCGCGAGCCTCGTCGAAGGCGCACCGCCGGATCCGCTCCAGGGCGAGCGCCGAGCCGGCCTCAAGGGCCAGCGGCAGCAGGCCCCGGCGGTGGGCTTCCCGGCCGGCCTGCTCCAGGCGGGTCGGCCGGTGGTCGTGGCCCGCCGCCGTGATCGCCAGCTGCACCTCGGCCTCGCTGCGCGGTACGGGGAGCCGGTGCGCGAGGGCGATCGCGCGGGCCCGCTCGAAGTGGGCCGTCGCCGCGGTCTCGTCCTCGTGCCGGGCCAGCTGTCCGAGCAGCAGCAGGGCTCCGCACACCACGTCGGGCCGGTCTGCGCCGCGGGCGGCGTCCACCGCCCGGCGGGCGAGCCGGGCCGCGGTGTGCAGCCGGTCGGGGTCGAGCCTGCCCAGCTCGGCGTGGGCGGCGGCGAGGTCGACGAAGGCGGTGTGGCCGTCCGCGGGATGGCCGGTGAGGAGCGAGCGGGCCGTGTCGAGGTGGCGGAGGGCCTCGGCGGGGCGGCCGGTGAGGGTGGCGATGGTGCCGAGCCGGGCGTGGATCCCGGCCCGCCGCGCGGCGGGGACGCCCTGCTCGACGGCGGGCGGGCGGGGTAACCGGTCGAGGTGGGCCGAGTGGGCGGCCGCGTCCAGCAGCAGCTCCAGCACCGTGGCGTGCAGCGCGGGGGCGGCGGCCGGTTCGAGGAGGGCGTGGGCCCTGGTGAGCAGTTCCAGGGCCCGCTCCAGTGGCAGCTGCTCCGCGGTCCGCTCCAGGGCGACCTCTTCCATCGCCCGCTGCGCCGCTTCGCCGTACAGGCGGGCGGCTTCGAGGTCTTCGCCGGCGTGCTCGTGCAGCCGGGCGGCGTGAGCCCGCCAGACTCCGGGAAGTCCCGGGTGCAGGTGGGCGAGGGCGCGGGCGGCGCGGCGCGCGTGCCGGGCGCGTTCGCCCGGCCCGAGACCGTCGAGGAGCGCCTCGGCCGCCAGCGGGGAGCGGAAGGCGTACCACCGGGTGCCCGGCCCGTCCGGCGTGATCAGGCACGCGGCGAGGGCGGCGCGCAGGACCTCGGACAGGGCGGTGTGGTCGACGCCCAGCGCGTGCTCCAGTACCGGCAGGGGGAAGCGCCGGCCGAACAGGGCTGCCGTGCCCAGGAACCGCGTGCCGAGCGGCCCGAGCGCTTCGGTACGGCGCCTGACGTCGTCGGCGACGGCGGCGGGTACGGACGGGGCCCGCTCACCGCGGTCGGCGGGGCGGGCGGCGTGGTCGTGCACGAGCTCCTTGACGACGAAGGGGATTCCGGCGCTGTCGGTCACCGCACGGTGGAGGAGGCCGGGGCAGACCTCCACCGGTGCGACGCCCAGTTCGGCCGCGACGAGGAGGCGGACTTCGGGGCGGGTCAGCGGCTTCAGGTCGAGGATCTCCGCCGCTTCCCGCTGGCGTGCCCGCACGGCCAGCTCGGCGGCGGCGCGGGGGGTGCCGCCCGCGACGAGCAGGAGCACGGCCGGCTGCTGGCCGATGTTGTCGAGGAGGTATTCGACGACGGCCAGGGTCCCGGCGTCGGCATCGTGCAGGTCGTCGAGGACAAGCAGGCAGCCCCGCTCCCGGCCGACGGCGGCGAGCAGCCGCAACACCGTTTCGGCCACCGCGATGTGCGAGACGGCCGCGTGCCCGCCGGTCCCGGTCTCCGGAGTGTCGCTCAGCAGGCGGGCCAGGACGGGGCAGTGGGCGCCCGATTCCCCGGGATCGGGCAGCAGGCCGGCGCGTGCGAGCAGGAGCAGCGCCTCGACGAGCGGCCGGTAGGGGACGGGCGGGCCGACGGTACTGGCCCGCCCGCGCAGGGTGATCATGTCGGTCGCGGCAGCCGCGGCGAGGGCTTCGGTGGCCAGTCGGGTCTTGCCGACTCCGGGTTCGCCGGTGATGAAGAGGGCTCCGCCCCGCCCGGAGCGGGCGGCGGCCAGCGCGTCCGCGATCCGCGCGGTCTCGGCCGTGCGCCCGATCAGTCGCCCCCGCCCCCGGTGCGGGCCGCCGACACGGCCCGTGGCGGTACGGTCTTCGGCAGGCCCTGCAGGCCGTGCCGGCCAGAGTGCGGTCACCGGCTCGTCCCCTTCCCGGCGGGCCGTCCGGGGCACCGCCGGTTCGACGGTACGGGGGTGCCGCTTGCCCCCTGTAGCCGTCCGTTTGGGGGGCTTGCGCCGGGGTCAGCCCCCCTCCAGGCTGTCCTCCCGTACCCGCAGGGCGAGGTCGAGCTTGGTGTAGGTGGGGCGGCCGGCCTGCTGGTACTTGGCCTTGACGCGGTCCAGGTAGTCCTTGGCCGTGTGGACGGTGATGCCCGCGCGCCGGGCGGCGGACTTCAGGGTCATGCCGGACGCGTAGTCGAGCAGGATCTGCCGCTCCCGGGGCGAGAGCCGCGGGCGGGCGGGGCTGTCGTCGTACGCACAGGCGAAGGCGAGTTCCATGGAAGGGGTGCCCCTGCCCTCCGCGAGGTCCCTCACGGCGGCCACCAGGGTCGGCAGGTCGTGGTCCTTGGTCAGGTACCCGTCGGCGCCGGCCCGGATCGCCTCGATGATCCGGGAGCGGTCCGGCACCGTGCTGATCATGAGGACGCGGCTGCCGGTGCGCAGCACCCTGCGGATGTTGTCGGCGGGGTCCGAGCCGTCCCGCAGGACGAGGTCGAGGAGGACGACGTCGGCCGGGGGTCCGGCCGCGCCGTCGGGGGCGTGGGGGCCGTCCGTGCCGTCGGGGTGGTACGGATTCCGGTCCGCGAGGAGTTCGCCGACGGTGCCGGCGGTCGCGACGAGTCGCAGGTCCGGCACGTCGCCGAGCCAGGCCCGCAGTCCGTCGCGGAGCATCCGGTCGTCGTCGACGACCGCGACCGTGATCACCCCGGCCATCTGAGCTCCACGCGCACTCCCTCGCCGGGGGCGGTGTCCACGGTGGCACGGCCGCCCGCCTCGGTCATCCGGCCGTGGACGGAGCCGCGCAGGCCGAGGCCCGGCTCGCACCGGGCCGGGTCGAATCCGGGTCCCCGGTCGACGACGGTGACGACCGCTCCGCCCTTTCCGTCCGGGTCGCCGGTGGCGGTGAGGTACGCGTGGCCGGTTCCGGCGTGCCTGCGCACGTTGTTGAGGGCTTCCCGTACGGCGTGGCCCAGTGCGGCGGCGACCTCGGGCGGTACCTGCGGCAGGGCGTGGTACTGGGCGGTGACCCGCAGTCCGAGGCTCTCCACGGATCCGACCGCCTCCTCCAGGGCTGCGCCGATCTCCCGGTGCGGCGTCTCGTCGGCGGTCTGCTGGATCAGGCGGCGCAGGTAGGCGGCCTCGCGGGCGCACCGCTGCCGCACCTCGGGGGCGTTGGCGTCGACGGTACCGGCCGCCAGGGTGGTCAGGGTGGCAAGGACCGTGTCGTGCAGGGCCCGGTGGTGTTCGAGGCGTTCGGCGTAGCGGGCCCGGTGTGCTTCCGCGGTCAGCGCGCGGGCGTTGGCCTCGTCCACGAGGCGGCCCTGGCGGAGCAGGTACCAGCGGAAGGCGTACGTCATCACGGCAGAGGACACCAGCGAGTTGAGGTGGCCGACGACGACGGCGGGAGTCGCGCCCACGGCCTGGTAGCCGATGAAGTGGGTCACTACGAGGAGCCCCACCACGACGACGGCGTGGAGGCGGTCCAGGGCGATGGCCGCGGTGGCGCTCGCCGATCCGCCGAGCAGCATCGCCCAGGCGATGGTGGGGGGTTCGCGCACGCCTCCCCAGGCGCACAGGGCCAGGGGCAGGACGCATCCGGTCACGATGACGTCGGCCCAGATGTGCCGCCGGTCGAACCGGCCGCGGCGCAGAGCGGTGCCGTAGGTGAGTGCGCTCAGGCCCAACGCCGCGGCAAGGCCGAGGTGTTGGAGGGGGAGGTGCCACGGGCGGTGGGCAACGGCCATGACCGCGACGGTGAGGTGGCTGGCCCGGTAGAGCAGGGTGGCCACGATCAGGAAGGACTGGGCCCGGTCCGTCCCCGACCTCACGGAGGTCGTTGCGCGCAGTGCTCGTATGCGGCGTATCTGTAAGGACCGCAACGCCAGGACCACTCCTCCCCAAGCCGTGGGCGGCGCGGTGTCCCGGGGGTGTGCCGTGGGGGACGGATGTGCCGCGAAGCCCGTAATTGCCAGTGACACCAGGCATTTTGCCCGAGCGGGTGCACACCAGGAAGGCGGGTCCCGGACGGCCGGCGGCCGACCGAGGCCGATTCGAACGTCACCGCCCGCCGCGGACGGCCGGGCAGCGCCGGGCAGCGCCGGGCAGCGCCGGGCAGCGCCGGGCCAGGCGGGAAGCCGCCGGACGGGACCGTCGAAGAGACCGTCCTGCCCCCTCCCCTCCCCCGATTGACATTCCCGCACCTCAAGTGCAAGCGTAAAGCTGCACAGCGAGTGCAATATGTTGCCATCGAGTCACGGAGGGCCCGGATGTTCCTGACGATGGGGCGCTGGTGCGCCCGTCGGCCGAAACGGGTGATCGGGGCCTGGCTGCTGCTGCTCCTCGTGCTCGGCGGCGGCCTCACCGCCTACGGCCGCGTGACCAGCGAGGCGGTGACCATCCCGGGCAGCGACAGTCAGGCCGCCCTCGACACGGCGGCGACTGCCTTCCCAGGCCCCGCCTCCGGCAACCAGCCGCTCGTCCTGCGCACCGGACCCGACGGCCCCGCCCTCACCGGCGAGAGCGCCCGGAACGCCGTCGAGCGCAGCGCCCGGGCCATCGCCGAGGTGCCGCACGTCGTGAGCGTGATCTCGCCGTACGAGCGGGCCGGTACCGCCGCGATGAGCGCGGACGGGCACACGGCCTACCTCTCCGTCGGGCTCGACGTGACCGGTCGCGACATCACCGCCGAACTCTCCGAGCGGATCACCGGCGCCGCCGGGCCGGCCGCAGCGGCCGGCATCGAGGTCACCCCGGGCGGCGACCTCGCGGCCGCCGTCGACCGGCCGGACACCGGGCACAGCGAGCTCATCGGACTCGCGGCCGCCGCCGTGATCCTCTTCGCGGGCTTCCGGAAGGCGGCGGCGGCCGGGCTTCCCCTGGTCATCGGCGTCACCGGGCTGATCGCCTCGCTGACCGCCATCGGCCTGGCCGGACACCTCATGGACATGCCGTCGTCCGCCACCACCATCGCCGCGATGATCGGCCTGGGCGTCGGGATCGACTACACACTGTTCTGCCTCACCCGGTTCCGGGAGTTGCGCGGCCGGGACGTGCCGGCCGCCGAGGCCGCCGCCCTGGCGACCGCCACCGCCGGGAAGGCCTCCGCGTTCGCCGGATGCGCGGTGATCGCGGCGCTGGCCGGGCTCGCGCTGGGTGGGCTGCCGCTGCTGCGTGCCCTGGCGCTGGCCCCGGCGATCGCGGTGCTGGCCGCCGTGGCCGCCACCCTCACCCTGCTGCCCGCCCTGCTGAGCCTGCTGGCCCGGTTCCTCGGCGCCGCCCGGGAGGAGGGAGCCATCGCGCACGACGGGACGGACCCGCCGGCAGCCACGGGCCGCGGCTGGCAGCGCATCGCCGAGCGCGTCACGGCTCGCCCCTGGCGTCACCTGCTCGCCGGCCTCACCCTGCTCCTGCTGCTCGCCGCCCCGGCCAGCCAGTTGTCCTTCGGTCAGCTCGATGCCGGGGACAAGCCCATCGGCTCGGCCAGCCGCACTGCCTACGAGCAGCTCTCGGACGCGTTCGGCCCCGGCGTCAACGGCCCCCTCCAAATCGTCGACACCCTGACGGCGCCCGCCGCGGGGCCGCAGGACGCCCGTATCGCCGAGGTCTCCGCCGCCCTGGCCGCCACCCCCGGCGTGGCCTCGGTCAGCCCGGCACAGCTCACCGCGGACGGCCGCACCGTCCGCTGGCAGGTCACGCCCGCCACCGCCCCGGGCGACCCGGCGACCGCCCGCCTGGTCGCCACCCTGCGTACGGACACCCTGCCCGCAGCCACCGCCGACGGCGCGGGGAGCGCGCACGTCGGTGGCGTCGCCGCGGTGGTGACCGATCTCAACGACCGCCTCGCGGACCGGCTGCCCGCCGTGATCGGTACCGTGGTGCTCGTGGCGGGACTGCTGCTGCTGGCCGCCTTCCGCTCACCGCTCCTCGCGCTGAAGGCCGCCGTGCTGAACCTGCTGTCGGTGGCCGCCGCGTACGGGGTGCTCACCGCGGTGTTCCAGTGGGGCTGGGGCGCGCGGCTCATCGGCCTGGAAGGGCCGGTGCCCGTACCTGGTTACGTACCGCTGGTGATGTTCGCCGTCCTGTTCGGACTCTCCATGGACTACGAGGTGTTCCTGCTGACCTCGGTGCGCGAGAAGTGGCTGGTGGGCGGCGACAGCCGGCAGGCGGTCGTCGGGGGCCTCGCCTCGACCGGTCGGATCATCACCTCCGCCGCCCTGATCATGGTGAGTGTGTTCCTCGCGTACCTGCTCTCGGACGACCCCGTGGTGAAGATGTTCGGCACCGGACTGGCCGCGGCCGTGGCCCTCGACGTCACCGTCGTGCGCGGCCTGCTGGTCCCCACCACCATGGCGCTGCTCGGGGACCGCGGCTGGTGGCTGCCCCGCCGCCTCGACCGGTTCCTGCCCGAACTCGACATCGAGGGCCACTCCCACACCCTGCCGGCCGGAGGACTCCAGAGCCTCCCCGCACCCGAAGCCGGCACGGCCGACGCCGCCGGCCCCCTTCCCACACGGTGAGGTTCCGCATGCTCCCCCGCACCACCACCCGCCCCGGCGACACAACGGACCGCAGGCCGGACGGGCCCGCCGCCCGCCCGACCCGACCGCGCCACCGCCGCGCCCTGACGGCGGCAGGACTGGCCGCCGTACTCCTGCTCGCGCTGCCCGTCACCGACTCGGTCGCCCGCGACCTGGCGGAGAAGCGGCTCGCGGACCGGATCAGTGCGCGGCAGGCGAACCTCGCGGGACGCCCCGACGTCTCCATCGAGGGGGTGCCCTTCCTCCTGCAGGCCGCCCGCGAGCGCTATCCCGAGGTGCGGGTGCGGGCCGACGCGACGACCGACCGGGGCACCCCGGTCACGGCCGACATCACCTTCGACGACGTCTCCCGCGAGGGCGACGGCTACCGGGCGGACTCGGCCTCGGCCCGCTTCACCGCCCCGTACTCCTCGCTGGCCGACGGAACGGACGGCACCCGGATCTCCGACGCCGGCAACGGCCAACTGCTCATCAGCCGCAGCGTGCTGGGGGCGCCCGTGGTGCTCACGGCGGGGCTCGAACTCCACGACGGCGTCCTCTCCCTGCGTCCGACGGCCGCCTCGGTGGCGGGCCGGGCCCTGGATCCGGCCAGCCCACTCATCGCCCAGGCGCTCGCCCGGCAGACCCGGACCCTGCCCGAACTGCCCCTCGGCTTGCGCCCCTCGGGGGTGTCGGTGGGCGCGGACGGCGTGACCGTCACCGCGCGGGCCGAGAAGGTCAGCGCCGTCTGAGCCGTCCGCCGGCGGCGCTCAGCCCCGCGGGCCGTCCGCCGCCGCCAGCAGGTTCAGCACGGTGGCCTCCATCGCCGCGCGCGCTTCCTGCGGACTCTTGCCACCGGAGCGCCAGTGGTTCCAGACCCCCCAGGTGGTAACGGCGTCCAGGCCGTCGAGGAGTTCGGCCGCCCGGCTCTCGTCCAGGCGGCCGAGTTCCTCCGCGAAGATCTCGGCGACACGGCGCCGGGCCTCCGCGAACGCCTCGTCGGTGACCTGCTGGATGCGCGGCGAGGGATGGTCGATCCGCATCAGGGTCAGCCGTGCCGGGGTGATCCACTCCAGGATCCGCGCCCGCTGTTCGGCGAGCGCCGCCACCCGGGCCCGGCGGGGCCCGGTATCCGGCAGCGGCCTGATCTGCTCGGCCAGTTGCTCAAGCCGACGGGTGATGGCGAGGTCGACCAGTTCGGACATGTCGGCGAAGTGGTGGAAGACCAGCCGTCGGGAGACGCCCGCGCGCTCGGCGACGCGCTCGGCCGGGAACTCCACCGCTCCCTCGTCGAGCAGCGCGAGCAGGGCGTCCACGATGTTGTCCCGGGTGCGGCGTCCGCGCTCGGTCCGCCCGTCCACCCGGACCGGCACCGGGCCGGGTACCCGATCGTCCTCCTGCGCCACCGCAGCTCCCTCCGCCGTACGCCTCGACGGTATTTTCGCACCCCCGGCACGGCTCACGCGTACTTCGCGACGCCCGGATCCGCGGCGGGCGCTCCGGCGGCGAAGCGGTGGCGCATCCGGTGCAGACCGCGCCGGGTGTGGCTCTTGACCGTGCCGAGCGGCATGCCGGTGCGCTCGGCGATCTGGGTCTGGGTGAGGTCCCCGTAGAAGGCCATGGCCAGTACCTCCCGCTGCGGGCGGGGCAGTCTCGCGAGTTCGCCGGTGACGATCAGCCGGTCCAGGACCGCTTCGGGGCCCTCCGCCGGCTCGTCCGCCGGCGGCAGGGCGGCACCGGCCGCGCTGACCAGGTCGAGGCGCCGGGTGCGCTCCGTGAGCGCGTCGGCGATCTTGCGCCGGGTGATGCCGACGAGCCAGCCGGGGAAGGCGCCGCGCTCGGGCCGGTAGCCGGCCCGACCGCGCCACGCGGCCAGGAAGACCTGCTGGCTGACGTCCTCGGCCTCGCGGGGATCCCCGAGCGTGCGGGCCGCGAGGGTCTGGACGAGGCCGCCCCAACGGCGGTACGCGGCGGCCAGGCACTTCTCGTCGCCGCGCACGAAGCCCTCGGCGACCTCGTGGTCGAGGAGGCGCTCCCCGGTCGCGGGGGACGGCTGGGCGGTGGCGCTCAGGACGGTCATGGCGGCTGCTCCTCGAGCCGGGACCGGAACGGGCCGGTCGGCGGGCGGGTGCCCCGCCCCGTGGTGCGCCGGGGCGGGGCCCCTCCAGATTCCGGCCCGTGCACGCTTCCGCACCACTCGCATCGTTTGTGCGTCGCATCATGGACCCATGACGGATTCCGCACACGGCATGACCACGGGGGCGGTGGCCCGCCGGCTGGGGGTCGCCCCCACGACCCTGCGCACCTGGGACCGGCGCTACGGCATCGGCCCGGCGGCCCGGGAGGACGGCAGGCACCGGCGGTGGACCCCCGAGGACGTCGCCGTCCTGCACGAGATGTGCCGGCTGACCTCGTCGGGCATCCCGCCCGCGGAAGCCGCGCGGGCCGCGCTCGCCGGGCCGGCCCGCACGGCGGCCGACCTGCCCGCCGCGACCGCCCCGCCCCCCGGCCCCGAGCACCTCCCCCGACCGGCCCGCCGGCCCGGTTCGGGCAACGGCCTGCCGCTGGGCGCCGTACGGCAGGAGTGCCGCGGGCTGGGCCGCGCCGCAGTACGCCTCGACGCCCGGACCGTGGACGACGTGCTGGAAACGGTGATCGCCCAATACGGCCTGGTCACCGCCTGGGAAGAAGTGATGGCGCCGACCCTGCACGCCGTGGGCCGCAAATGGGAGACCTCGGGAGACCGGTACGTCGAGGTCGAGCACCTGCTGTCCTGGCACGTGTCGAGCGCGCTGCGCCGCGCCGCCGGGACCCCGCCCTTGGGTGGCCCGGCGGCGACGGACCGACCTCCGGTGCTGCTCGCGTGCGTGCCGGGCGAGCAGCACACCCTCGCGCTGGAGGCGCTGGCCGCGGGCCTGGCCGGGCTCGGCCTGCCCGCCCTGATGTTCGGGGCCGCCGTGCCGCCCGGGGCGCTCGACCAGGCCGTGCGCCGGACGGGCCCCGCCGCGGTCGTGCTGTGGTCCCAGGCCCGGTCCACCGCCGACCATCCGCTGGCCCGGCACCTCGCCGAGGTCGCGTGGGGCGTCAAGGGCGCCCGCGCCCGGCCGGCCGTGCTGCCTGTGGGCCCGGGCTGGGCCGGTCAGCCCCTCGCCGCGGGCACGCTGCGTCCCCGGGGGTTGCGGGAGGCCCTGGCCGTGCTGCGCGGGCTCTGCGACACGGCGGCGGGCGCGGACACGGGACGGCCCGCCGCCGCGGGTCAGTCCTGACCCCGGGCCCTGCGGAAGCGGGCCAGCCCCTCGGGGAGCGCGATCAGCGGATCGGGATAGCCGTCGAACCGGGCCCGGTCGGACCCGGCCGCCTTCCACGGCTCGTGGATCTCGGGCCCCGTCAGTGAGGCGAGTTCGGGCACCCACCGGCGCACGTAGGTGCCCTCGGGGTCGTAGCGCTTGCCCTGGATCACCGGGTTGAGGACCCGGTTGGGGCGGCTGTCGGTGCCGGTACCGGCCATCCACTGCCAGTTGAGCTGGTTGTTGGCGACGTCCCCGTCGACCAGCAGGTCCAGGAAGTGGCGGGCGCCGGCGCGCCAGTCGATGTAGAGCGTCTTGGTCAGGAACGAGGCGGTGAGCAGCCGGCCGCGGCCGGGCATCCAGCCCTCGTGCGCCAGTTGCCGCATGGCCGCGTCGACGACGGGATAGCCGGTGCGGCCCTCGCGCCACGCCCGCAGGTCGGCCTCGGCCTCCGGGCCGCGGCGCCAACGGTCCGAGCGGCTGCGGTAGTCGGCGTCGGCGACCGCGGGACGGGCGGCGAGCAGTTGGTGGTGGAAGTCGCGCCAGCACAGCTGCCGTACGAAGGCCTCGGCGCCCGATCCGCCCCGGGCCCGGGCGCGGTGGACGGCCTCGGCCGCCGACAGCGCGCCGAAGTGGAGGTACGGGGAGAGTCGGGACGTGGCGTCGGCGGCGAGGTCGTCATGTCCTTCCTCGTAGGCGTCGGCGTACTGGTCGAGCCAGTACGCGAGCCGCTTGCGGGCCTCCTCCTCGCCACCGGCGGCCAGGCCCGCGGAGACGGCTCCGGCGGCCGGGCGCGCGGGAAGCTCCTCGGACCGGATGCCGGGCGGGACCCGGACCACGCGCGGGGCCGCGAGGGGCGGGCGCAGCCGCTCCCCGGACCAACGTCTGAAGTACGGGGTGAAGACGGCGAAATGATCGGAACCGCTCGGCGTCACGGCGCCGGCCGGCAGGGCGGTGACGACCCCGTCGTGGACGTACAGGCGCCGTCCGTCGGCCTCAAGGGCCCGGCGCAGCCGCTGTTCGCGCCGCAGGGCGAAGGCGCTGCATCCGGCGGCCATGTGCACCTCGTCGGCTTCGACCTCCCGGACGACGGCGCACACCGCGTCGACGGGGTCGCCCGAGCGGACGACGAGCCGGCCGCCCCGCCGGCGCAGTCCCTGGTCGAGGTCGGCGAGGCAGTCCGCGAGGAAGGCGAGACGGTTCGGCGCGGCGAAACCGGCGCGATCCACCGCAGGGTCCCGGACGAAGAGCGGGACGGTCTCGTTGCGCGGCCCCAGCGCGGCGCGCAGCGGCGGGTGGTCGTGGACCCGCAGATCCGAGGTGAAGAGGACGACCGAGGCGTTCATGCCTGTGCTCCCCGGGTGGGGCCGCCGGCCGCCGCGGCGGCTCCGGCCGGCTGCGCCGACGGGTTCGGTCCGGCCGCCGTCTCCGCCGTGCGCGCGATGTTGCGGGCCATGCCGCCGAAGACGAGGGCGTGGAAGGGCGAGACGCTCCACCAGTAGGCGTGGCCGGCCAGGCCGCGCGGGTGGAACAGCGCCCGCTGCCGGTACCGTGTGCGGCCCTCGCCGTCGTGCTCGGCATACATCTCCAGCCAGGCGAGGCCGGGGAGCCGCATCTCGGCACGGAGTCTGAGCAGCCGCCCGCGCTCGATCTCCTCCACCCGCCAGAAGTCGAGGGAGTCGCCGATCCGCAGCAGCGCGGCGTCACGCCGGCCCCGGCGCAGTCCGACTCCGCCGACGAGGCGGTCGAGCCAGCCGCGGACCGCCCAGGCGAGCGGGAAGGAGTACCAGCCGTTCTCGCCGCCGATCCCCTCGACGACCCGCCACAGCGCCTGGGGCGGGGCGTCGACGGTCCGCTCGCGGACGTCGGTGTAGAGGCTGCCGCCGGCCCAGTGGGGGTCGGTGGGCAGCGGATCGCTCGGCGCGCCGGGCACGGCGGCGGAGGACCAGCGGGTGACGACCTGGGCATCGCGGACTCTCTGGAGGGCCAGCGAGAGCGCCGCGTCGAAGGGGATGGGGGCGCCGGGGGGATCGGGCACCCAGTCCGCGATGTCGTGCTCGTGGCAGACGACCTCGTACTTGAGGGACTCCGCGAGGGGGCGGGCGATGGACCGGGGCACGGGGGTGACCAGGCCGACCCAGTGGCTGGACAGGCGCGGGGTGAGGACCGGGACGGGGAAGATCAGCCGCTTGGGCAGCCCGTCGACGGCGGCGTAGCGGCGCATCATGTCGAGGTAGGTGAGGACCTCGGGGCCGCCGATGTCGAAGGCACGGCTGACATGGTCGGGCATCCCGGCGCTGCCGACCAGGTAGCGCAGCACGTCGCGGACGGCGATGGGCTGGATACGGGTGCGCACCCAGCTCGGGGTGACCATCACGGGGAGCCGCTCGGTGAGGTAGCGGAGCATCTCGAAGGACGCCGAGCCCGAGCCGATGATGACGGCGGCGCGCAGGACGGTGGTGGGGACTCCGGAGCCGAGGAGGATGCGGCCGACCTCGGCACGGGAGCGCAGGTGGGGCGAGAGGTCGCGTTCGGGGACGCTGCGCGGGGTGAGTCCGCCCAGGTAGACGATGCGGCGCACGCCGGCGGCGCGGGCCTGTTCGGCGAAGGTACGCGCGGCCAGGCGGTCGGTCTCCTCGAAGTCGCGCCCGGTGCCCAGGGCGTGCACGAGGTAGTAGGCGACGTCGACGCCCTCCAAGGCGGGCGCGAGCGACGCGGCGTCGGTGACGTCGCCGCGGACGGTCTCCGCCTGTCCGGCCCAGGGGTGGTCGCGCAGCTTCGCGGGAGTGCGGGCGAGGCACCTGACACGGTGTCCGGCCTTGATCAGCTCGGGGACGAGCCGACCGCCGATATAGCCGGTGGCGCCGGTGACCAGGCACAGCGAGCCGGTGTTCCGGGCCGGGTGCCCTTGTGTGTCGGTCATGGAGGTGCTCCGTTCCGCCGTCGACCGGGGTGGTTCACCCATGTATTCCGCGATCGCGGGCGGGATGGATGCAGGTGTCCGCCGGATGGCCCTCCCCGCTGCGTGCGGGACGCCGCCCGGCCGGGCCGGCCAGCCGCTTGCGGACCGCGTCGTTCCCGACGCCGGCCCCGCCGCACGCGGGCCCGTGCGGGCCCCGTCCGGGCCGGCCGGGCCGAACACGGCAGGTGCCGCCGCCGGCATCCCCCGGCCTGCGGCGTCGGCTCTGGTGGGAAACCTCTGGGCGCCGGCGAAGGCCCAGGGGGCCTCGGCACACGAGCTGAGAGGGAAGGCCCATCACCCCACGGATCGGCCGCTGCGGTGTTTCTGGCCGGATTCGGCGCACTGTTCGGCTTCTGGGTTGCCACTCCGGCCGTCCCGGGGCGGTCTGGGCTGTTCGACTACCTGAGCTCGACATGGGGGGACGGGCTCGCTCTGCCGATCATGACGGGAGCGCTGGTCCTCGCGATTCGGCTGCGGCCGAGGGCTCCGCGGGAACGGTTCTTGGTCCTTGGGGCAGGGGTGCTCGGCAGCCTGCTCGGTTCTTGGACCCAAGTGCAGTGGCTGCGCGACGACGCGCCGGTGCTGAACTGGACACTTCCCCGACCGCATCACTTCAACGCGGCCGGCTGGTATCACGCGGCTTTTCTGATCGCGATGTCCGGCGTGGTCGCGGCTCTCTGGGCCTGGGGCCTGATGCGGACGGCCCATGCCCCAGACGCCTCGGACCGTCGTCGCGCTGCCGGAATCTCCTGGGGGGTAGCACTGGCAGCGGGCGTTTCCTTCGTGGTTCTCCTTGCCGCCGACGCCTGCTCGGTTCGATTTGCGCAACGGTCATCGGCGGCGTGATCGGCACCCTTGTCGTCGACGGACTCCGCTACCTGATCGGCTGACCTGTGGCCCGGGAACCCGGTCAGGATCACACAGCGCAATCCGTCCACCGGCCTCGTCCCACCAAGGACGGGGCCCTTCTCGACGACGCACCGGGTCGGCGGATCGAACTCGCACTCGCAAGGTGGCCGCTGCCGGGACGCTCGACACGCCCCCTTCGCCGGAAGGCGTCAGCGTGCGAGGGGGAGGCCCCGGCACGGCACGGATGAACGTCCCCAGGGGCCTGCGTCAGCCGCCCCGCGCCACCGGACCGGCCCGCCTCCTGACGGCTGGCGAGACGGCCGACCTCGCCGGGTTCGCCCTCCTGGCTGCGCATGCGGGGCCACCGTCGGGCCGGGGCTGCGGCTACGGGCGGCGCAGGGCCTCCTGGGAGGCCACGTACTTCACCATCAGTCGGGCGAATTCGAGGCGGTCACGCTCGCTCCAGTCGGCGGTGACGTACTCGTACGCCGAACGCTGGTGGCGGCGGAAACGGGCCATCAGCTCCTCACCCCCGGGGCTGAGGTGCAGGACCGTGCGGCGGCCGTCGCGCTGGGAGGCGGCGCGGACCAAGTAGCCGGCGGAGATGCAGTCGGAGACCATACGGCTGGCCACCGAGGGGTCGACGCCCAGGTGGGAGCCGACGGCGCCGACGGTGACTTCGTGGGTGCCGCCCCGCGCGATCTCCAGGACGACATTGAGGACGAGGGTCCGACTGAGGTCCTTCGCGGAGATCGGGTCCTCGACCTCCAGGAGCGAGGAGCGGCGCAGCTTGCCGAAGGCGGGACCCACGGCGTTGAGCAGTTCTTCGGCCACGGCGGCCTCCACGGCCGTCTCCGCCTCGTGATTCTTCATGGCCGCCATCGTATCTACGTGACCCCCGACAGGTATGTGTTGACATGAAAGCGTGTGCATGTCAGCATGCATATGCGTGACTTCAATGACATTGTGAGCGGAGCCTCCCATGACCCTCCTCATCACCGGTGCCCGCGGCAGGATCGGCCGGGGCGTCATCACCCGCCTGCACGACGCCGGCCACGCCGTCCGCGCCGCCAGCGCCCGTCCCGCCGAAGCGGCCGTCCCGGCCGGCGTCGAGACCTGCGCACTCCCCCTCGACCGGCCGGAGAGGTTCTCGACCGCCCTGGAGGGCATCCGCCGGATCTTCCTCTACCCGGAGCCCGCCGGTGTCCACGAGCTGGTCAAGGCCGCAGAGGCCGCCGGCGTCGAACACGTCGTGCTGCTGTCCTCGTCGTCGGTGCTCGGCCCCGACGCAGAAACCGACCCCCTCGCGAGCCACAGCCACGAGGTCGAGCACGCTCTCGCCGGCTCCTCCCTGACCTGCACCTTCCTGCGCCCTGACGCCTTCGCGAGCAACTCCTTGGGGTGGGCACGCCCCATCAGCCGTTCCCTGCCGGTCCAACTCGCCTACCCGGACGCGCACATCGCGCCCATCCACCCCGAGGACATCGCCGACATCGCCTTCGAGGCCCTCACCGGCGATTCCCTCGCCGGCCGCTCGGTCACCCTCACCGGACCCGAGTCGCTCACCTTCCGCACGCAGCTCGCCGTCCTCTCCGAGGCCATCGGCCGAGCGATCCCGGTCGAGCGCATATCCCGCGAGGCCGCCGAGCGGCAGATGGCGGCTTTCCTGCCCGCACCGGTGGTCAGCTCGCTGCTCGACCTGTGGTCCGCCGCGCGCCACGGCCCGGCCGCCGTCGCCGATACCACCGAGACCCTCCTCGGCCGCCCCGCCCGTACCTATGCGCAGTGGGCCTCTGAGAACACCCGCGCATTCACCGGGTCCTGATGCGGCCCGGTCGCCCCGAGGGCCCCGGCCTCCGACTGCGGTCGCCCTGGCAGTCCTCGTCTGCCGCACCCTCATACGCCTGCTGCACCGTCCGGCCCACGACCTTCACCACTGATCCCGCCGACTCCGAGGAGGAAGGGCATGGAGCCCATCGGCTACTGGCTCAACCGGACCGACCAGGCCCTCACGGCCGCCATGAACGCGCTGCTGGCCGACTGCGGCCTGACCCGGCTCGCCTGGCAGGTGCTCAACGTCGTCGAAGACGCCCCCCGGTCCACTGACGAGGCCGTGCGGACCGTGCTTGCGGCCAACGCCGGCACCGAAGCCCTCACCACCACCATCGAAGCCCTGCTCTCGGGCGGCTGGATGATGCGCACGGAGCCGGGCCGGCTCGCTCTCACCGACGAAGGCCACGCCCGGCTCACCGACGTCGGTCTGCGCGTGGGTGATTTCCGCGAGCGGTCGATCGCCGGCATATCCCCGGAGGAGTACCGGGCCGCCGTCAGCGTCCTGGAGCGGATGACGCGCAACGTGGAACAGGCGTAGGGGTTCACCTCCGGCCGGAGCGGGAGGCCGCCGACCGGATGGGCGGGCGTAGCCGTATTCCAACGGTCCGACCGCCGGTCCGCTGCCCGTGGGTCCCGAGCCCCCGGTGTGCACCTTGATTCTCCCCACGGCCTGACGTCGCCGGCAGCGTCACGCTGGTGCTCGCGGGCCCGGCCCGTCTCGGTGCCGCGCGCCAGGAGGCGGCCGTCCGGGCCGAAGGCAGCGCCGCTGATCCCGCGACCGTACCCGCGCACGATCCGGTCGAACCGGCCGGTCGCCCCGACTGATGGCCGAAGCCCCGCACGCGTCAGGCGTCGGCGGCCGTCAGCAGCCGGGCGCGCAGCTGCTGCGCGGTACGGTCCGGGAGGCCCACACGGTCCGTGAGGTAACCGCGCACCGAGCCGTGCCGGGTCCGAAGGTCCGCCGGCACCAGCTCCATGACCACCGGCGGGGCACGGCCGTACTCGGCCACATCATGACCCGGTCGGGATTGGCGGCCCGCCCGTCCGCAGTGAGGCGTTCGGCGGCCAGCTCAGTGAGCGCGAAATCGTCGAGGATCTGCTCCTCGGGGACACCGAGGAGCATGAGGACGAACGCGGCGAGTGGTGCCCGCGGCGCCGGTGTGGCGGGCGTCGCGGGCACGGCCGGATCGGCGGGACACACATCCGGTCACCATGACCGGAAGGGTTCACCACCCCGCGACGCCCGGCCACGACACTAGCGGGCGGCCGGCACCGCTGCCTCGCGCCGTTCCGCCGGGAGGCCAAAGGCCTGGGCCAGCAGCTCGTAGGAGCGGCGCCGGTCTGCCGGGTCCGCCGTCAGGGTGTTCACGATCAGCTCGTCCACTCCGTGGGCGGCGGCGAGACCCGTCAGCACGGCGTGCACCTGCTCGGGCGCTCCGGAGACGAGGGCCGTGCGGTGCACCTTGGCCCGTTCCAGCTCCGCTCCCGTCCAGCGGTGGCGCCGCACGGTCTCGTACGACGGCAGCGGGGCGTCCTGCCCGAGGTCCTTGCGGGCACGCCACAACAGCAGGCTCTGGGCCAGCTCCTCGGCACGGCCTGCGCTGTCGGCCGTGACCACGCGCACCGCGAGGGCGCCGCCGCCGGGCCGGCCCGTGGCCCTGCGGTACTGGGAGCGGTAGTCGTCGAACGCCTCCTCGCCGCCCGTCGGGGAGAAGAAGTGCCCGAAGGCGAACTCGGTGCCCAACAGGCCGGCCAGCCGCGCCGACTCGCGTCCCGCGCCCAGCAGCCACATCTGCGGCGGAACCGGCGGGTGCGGTACGACACCGCCCGCGCCGAGCAGTCTGCTCAGTTCGGCGAGCCGCTGCGGGAAGTCCCGTGCGGGACCGCCGGCCCGGCCGATGCCGAGGTCGACGCGTCCCGGGTGGAGGGAGGCGAGCACACCGAAGACCTCGGCGACCTTGGCCGGGTCGTAGCGGGGCAGCAGCACCCCTCCGGTGCCGATGCGCATGCGCGAGGTGCGGGCGAGCAGGGCTCCCGCGAGGATCTCGGGGGCGCTGCTCGCGAAGCCCGGGGAGCCGTGGTGCTCGGCGGCCCAGTAGCGCGTGTACCCGAGGTCCTCGGCGGCGCGGGCCAGGTCCACGGAGGCGCGCAGCGCCTGGTCCGGGGTGTGGTCCTCGCCGACGGGGGTCTGGTCCAGTACGGACAGTCGCGGCTTCGTCATGGCGGACGCCCTTTCGGTTCAGTGCTGGTGTGCGGGAAGGCCGGTGGCGCCCGCCACGGTCGCGGGGACGATCCTGAAGTCCCGTTCGAAGACGAGGTTGTGGAGGTCCGCGGCGGCGATGGCGCGCATCGTGGGGAGTTCGGCGGCGGCCTGCTCCTCGTCGAAGACGTTCAGCGGCCACTCGGAGACCGTGGCGCCGCGCAGGTGCGGGTGGTGGAAGCCCGCGCCGTAGTGGGCGTAGAGGGTGACCGGCGGGATGTCCGCGGTCGACTGCTCGTCCCACCACAGGGTCCAGGCATGGAAGAGGCTTCCGTCCTCCGCCCGCTGGACACCGCTGGCATCGACCACGCCCTGGCCGAGGAGGAGTTCGTCGTTGAGTTCGGTGAGTGCCCTGCGGGCGTACGGGTCGAGGAGCCGGGCGGCCGTGCGGAAGTGCTCCTCCTTGTCCGGGCGGGTGACGGCGCCGCCGTGGTGGCCGTCCCGGAGGTCGGCGAAATGCCTGAGCAGGGCATCGAGGTTGGGGCTGTCGGGGTTCATGTCGGCTCCAGGTAGGGGGGTTGGCGTAGGGACGGGAGGCGCGTGAGCGCCTCAGGCACGGGGAACGGCCGGTGTGGTGAGCAGGCGCAGGGCGCCGCCCAGCCAGCCACGCAGGGACGCCGTCTCGGATGCGGCGCCCGTGGCGCGGCCGGGCTGGAGGAACGCCCCGTGGCCGGTCTGTCCGAACTCCCGCAGGGTGACCTCCACTCCGGCCGTGTGCAGCAGGCGGGCGTAGCGGTGCACGTCGTCACTGACGGGGTCGAGGTCGCCGGTGGCCAGGACGGCTCGTGCCACGCCGCGCAGGTCGGCCGCCTCGAAGGGGGTGCTGTAGAGGCGGGTGCCGTCGGCGGCGTCGGGCCGGCCCGGGTCCCGGTAGTCCCGCCAGGCCGCCTTCAGGTAGGAGGCGGTGGGGAACATGTCGGGGAAGCGGTGGTACGAGGCCGCCGTGCAGCCGGGGTCCAGCGGCGGATAGGCGAGCAGTTGGGCGGCGAGCGGGAGGGTCCGGTCACGGCAGGCGAGGGCGGCACAGGCGGCGAGGGTCGCTCCCGCGCTGTCTCCGCCGACCGCGACGGGCACGAGCTCCCCGGCCTGTTCACCCGCCTGTTCCCGCGCCTGCCTCCGGGCCCAGGCGAGCGCCGCCAGTACGTCCTCGACCATGGCCGGGTGGCGTACCTCGGGGACCAGCCGGTAGTCGATGCTGGCGACGGCGAAGCCCGAGGTCCGGGCGAGGTCGGCGGTGGGGCCGTGCCAGTCCTGGGCGGAGCCTGCGCGCCAGCTGCCGCCGTGGGCCCAGACCAGCCAGCCCTGTGGTGCGGACGACGCAGGCCGGTACACCCGGGCGGGGACGGGGCCGGACGGGGAGGGAATACTCGCGTGTTCCCAGCGGACCTGGGCACGGCTCTGTCCGGGGGCCGAGTGGGTGGGTGTTGCCATCGGGGTTCCTTCCCTCCGTGCCTGGGGCCAACGTTCGCCGCCTCGGCAGGTCTGTCACAAGGCGGAGTTGCCTTAGTTGCCGGTCTGCTTGGCCCGCAGGAAGAGGACGGTGGTGAGGATGCCGAGGACGACGATCGCGGTGTTGACCACGACCGCGGTCGTGATCCCCGCATGAATGTCGGTATTCGCCGC
>NZ_JBHYMC010000066.1:0-40384 GCF_042742535.1 Streptomyces sp. NPDC058880 | reverse complement strand
TCCGCATCTCTACGGCAAGGAAGCCGGCAGCAACACGTCCGCCCGACTCTGGTGTGCCCCCGAGCCGACCGGCTCGGGGGCACCCCTGTGTCGTATACGGAAATAGGCTGAGCGGGTCAGCGCATCTTCCCGCCGCGCGGCATCTTCATGCCCTTGGGCATGGGGCCCTTCGGCAACGGCATGTTGCTCATGAGGTCACCCATGGCGCGCAGCTTGTCGTTGACCGTGGTGATCTGCGGGCCGGTCAGGACGCGCGGCAGCTTGAGCAGGGTGGTGCGCACCTTCTTGAGCGGCACCTCGCCCTCGCCCGTGCCCACGATGAAGTCGTGGACGGGCACGTCCGGCATGATCCGGGCCATCTTCTTCTTCTCGTTCGCGAGCAGCGGCTTCACCCGGTTCGGGTTGCCCTCGGCGATCAGCACGACGCCGGCCTTGCCCACGGCACGGTGGACGATGTCCTGCTGCCGGGTCATCGCGATGGCCGGGGTGGTCGTCCAGCCCCGTCCCACGTTGTCCAGTACGGCCGCGGCCGCGCCCGGCTGTCCCTCCATCTGCCCGAAGGCAGCCCGCTCGGCCCGTCGCCCGAAGACGATCGCCATCGCGAGGAAAGCCACCAGGAAGCCCAGGATGCCCAGGTAGACCGGGTGGTCGATCAGGAAGCCGATCGCAAGAAAGACACCGAAGGTGACGATTCCCACGCCCGCGACGATCAGACCGACCTTCGGGTCGGCCTTGCGCGTCATCTTGTACGTCAGGGCGATCTGCTTCAGTCGCCCGGGGTTCGCAGCAGTCTCTGCGTTTGACTTCCTCGCCATACAGGGAAGTTTACGTGGCCTGCGGGGTCCGGGTAGCCGCGGCCTCAAGTACGTGTTCGGTTTCGACCCGGTCCCGGGCCCTCTTGCGGTCCTCCAGGACGGCCGTCCAGGCGTTGCGGCGAGCCCCGCTCATCAGGAGGGACTCAAGGCCCCGGAAGGCGTCGGAGAGCGTCGGGATGGCGATGGCGCGTACGGGCGCGGCCTGCATGATGTCGATCCCTTTCACGATGCTCACGTCTTCGCGAGGTGGGCGGGTGTCTACGGTGCGTGGACCAAGCGTCACTGACTGGTGTTACCAGGGCATGACCGGCCGGTCAAATGTGATGGACACGTTGCAGACGCCGACGCGGCCCGCCGGATTCCCCCCTCGCGGGAGAAGCCCGGGGGCCGCGCCGGTGCGGTGGTCGCCCGTCGCCTACGCCACGGCCCCGCTGCGCTTCTCCATGGCCTGCTGGTACAGGCGCCCCGCGCGGTACGAGGACCGGACGAGCGGGCCGGACATGACGCCCGAGTAGCCGATCTCCTCGGCCTCCTTCGCCAGCTCGACGAACTCGGCCGGCTTCACCCAGCGCTCGACGGGGTGGTGCCGCGGCGAGGGCCGCAGGTACTGGGTGATGGTGATGAGCTCGCAGCCGGCCTCGTGCAGGTCCTTCAGGGCCTGCGAGACCTCCTCGCGCTCCTCGCCCATGCCGAGGATCAGGTTCGACTTGGTGACCAGGCCGTACGCGCGCGCCTTGGTGATCACCTCAAGCGAGCGCTCGTAGCGGAAGCCCGGACGGATCCGCTTGAAGATCCGCGGCACCGTCTCGACGTTGTGCGCGAAGACCTCGGGGCGGGAGGCGAAGACCTCTTCCAGCAGCTCCGGAACGGCGTTGAAGTCGGGGGCCAGCAGCTCGACCTTGGTGTGGCCGGCCTCGCGGCCCGCCGTCTGCTGGTGGATCTGGCGCACGGTCTCCGCGTACAGCCAGGCCCCGCCGTCGGCCAGGTCGTCGCGCGCGACGCCCGTGATCGTGGCGTAGTTCAGGTCCATCGTGACGACGGACTCGCCGACGCGGCGCGGTTCGTCGCGGTCCAGCGCCTCGGGCTTGCCCGTGTCGATCTGGCAGAAGTCACAGCGTCGGGTGCACTGGTCACCGCCGATGAGGAAGGTGGCCTCGCGGTCTTCCCAGCACTCGTAGATGTTGGGACAGCCGGCCTCCTGGCACACCGTGTGCAGTCCTTCGCCCTTCACCAGGGCCTGCATCTTGGTGTACTCGGGGCCCATCTTCGCCCGGGTCTTGATCCACTCGGGCTTGCGCTCGATGGGGGTCTGGGCATTCCGGACCTCGAGGCGCAGCATCTTGCGTCCGTCGGGTGCGACTGCGGACACGACCGGCTCCCTGTGACTTCGATTGTTCGGGCGTCCACCAGGGTACGCCCGTAATTTCGTACGCTCTTACGCCGACCAACCTGCGAGCGGCCGGACTCATTCCCGTAGCCGGGAGGTCTCTATGCGGTCTCGATCTCGCGGGGGCGCACGTCGGCGTGCTCCAGTACGTCCCTCAGGTGGCGCTCGACGACCGGGAGCACCTCGGCGAGGGTGATGTCACGGCCCAGTTCGTACGAGAGCGAGGTCACACCGGCGTCCCGGATCCCGCAGGGGATGATCCGGTCGAACCAGGTGCTGTCCGGGTTCACGTTGAGCGCGAAGCCGTGCATGGTGACGCCCTTGGCCACCCGGATCCCGATGGCGGCGAGCTTGCGGTCCTCGCGCCGCTGGCCGGCGTTGGACGGGGCGTACTCGGGGCCGTTGAGTCGGGGGTCGAATTCCTCGTCGGCGATCCGCGGGTCGAAGTCGAGGGACAGTCCGGCGATCTTCGGGCGCTCCTCGACCGGGTCCCCGAGCACCCAGACGCCGGAACGGCCCTCGACCCGGGTGGTCTCGAGGCCGAAGTCGGCGGCGGTACGGATCAGCGCCTCCTCCAGGCGGCGGACATGGGCGACCACGTCCACCGGCCGGGGCAGCTTCATGATCGGATAGCCGACGAGCTGGCCGGGGCCGTGCCAGGTGATCTTCCCGCCGCGGTCCACGTCGATGACGGGGGTGCCGTCGAGCGGGCGCTCGCTGGGGTCGGTGCGCCGGCCGGCCGTGTAGACGGGCAGGTGCTCCAGCAGGAGGCAGGTGTCCTCGATCTCGTCCGCGAAGCGGGCCGCGTGCACCCTGCGCTGCTCTTCCCAGGCCCGGGTGTACTCGACGGATTCCGCTCCGAAGCCCAGACGGACAAACCCAAGCTCAGCCACCGCAGCGCCTCCTCGTCGAACCTGCTGTGTGCACGTACTTCACCCAGCAAGGGTACGGCCGCCCGTAGGGCCCTCCTCAGGGCCCCGCTTCCGGCTCCGGACCGGGCTCGGGCAGACGCGACGGCAGTGGCTTCGGCCGCCGCCGCCTCTTCGACGGGCGGTCCGGGTCCTCGTCCGCGCGCGGCAGCCGCCGGTGGCCCTCCGAGTGGTCGTTCACCCAGCCGCACACACCGCAGGCGTACCGGCCGTCGAGCCCCGCGATGTAGGTGCCACAGCGCCGGCACTCGGCCTCGGTGAGCTCGGGCGGAGGCAGCGGAGCGGTGGATTCGGGGCGCTCCTCGGACGGGCGTGACGGGTGGTGCCGGCGGGTCATGGCCCGCAGCGTACGCCGAGGGAGGGGGCGAGTCCGTAAAGAGCCCTACCGATTCTGCACACGATCGGATGAATGTGGGGCAGAGAGGGCGGCCCGGGCGAAGTTCGCCGCTACATTCACGCCGTTCAAGGGCCGGGACTCCGGTCCGTCACGTCAGGAAACCGTGGAGCCGATGACGGAACGACCTGCCCAGCGCGTCCCCAACCGGCAGCTGGCGGCGCTGATCGCGGAAGCCGGGTTCTCCAACGCCGGGCTCGCCCGCCGCGTCGACCAGCTCGGTCTCGAACACGGTCTCGACCTGCGGTACGACAAAACCTCCGTGACCCGCTGGCTGCGCGGCCAGCAGCCGCGCGGGACCACTCCGGCGCTGATCGCCGAGGTGTTCACCCGACGCCTGGGGCGCCGGCTCTCCGCGCAGGACCTGGGCCTCGACGCCTGCGCCCCGGTCTACGCGGGCCTGGAGTTCGCGGCCACCCCCGAAGAGGCCGTGGACATCGCGAGCGGTCTGTGGCGCAAGGACTCCGGCTCCCACGCCGAACTCCGGAAGATCGCCTTCACCCCGGCCGGGCTGGTCGTGCCGAGCCGGGACTGGCTGATCGGACGGCCCGACGAGCGCGTGGCCCGGGGCGCGGAACCGGCCGCGGCCCGCGTGCCGCTCCAGGGCCGGGCCTCGGTCCCTCGGCAGCGGCAGATCGACCGGGGGCCCGGACAGCGCGTGACGGCCGGCGACATCGCCGCCCTGAGATCGGTGAGCGAGCTCTTCCGGACCCTGGACCACACCTACGGCGGCGGGCACGCCCGCCAGGCCCTCGTGCGGTACCTGGAGCACGAGGCCGAGCCGATGCTCCGGGGCACCTACGGCGAGACCACGGGGCGGCGGCTGTTCTCGGCCGCCGCCGACCTCACCCGGCTCGCGGGCTGGACCTCGTACGACATCGCCGCGCACGGGCTCGCCCAGCGGTACTTCGTGCAGGCCCTGCGGCTCGCGCAGGCGGCCGGGGACCGTCCCTACGGCTCGTACGTGCTGGTCACCATGAGCCGGCAGGCGGTCTACCTCGGGCACGGCCGGGAGGCGGTGCAGCTGGCCCGGGTGGCCCAGCAGGGCGTCGGCTCAGGCCCGCCGCCGGTGGTGCAGGCCCTGCTGCACGCGGCGGAGGCGCGCGGGCACGCGGTCCTTGGCGAGGTCCGGGCGGCGACGGCCTCCCTGGTACGGGCCGAGCGCGCGCTGGGCGCGGCCCGGCCGGGGGACGACGTACCGCACTGGGCGCGCCTGTATGACGAGGCGCAGCTCGCGGACGAGTTCGGGCATTGCCACCGGGACCTGCAGCAGTACCGGGCCTCGGCACAGCACGCGGAGCGCTCCCTGCAGTTGCGGGCACCGGGGTTCGCGCGGTCGCGGCTGTTCTGCCGGGTGGTGCTGGCCACGGCCCGGCTGGGGCTGGGCGAGCTGGACCAGGCGTGTGCGCTGGGCGCGGAGGCGGCCCAGCAGGCGATGGAGATGCGGTCGGTGCGGGCGGTGGAGTACGTACGGGACTTCGAGCGGCGGCTGGAGCCCTACCGCGACGCGTCGGCGGTGCGGACGTACCGGGACCGGGTGGCCGCGCTGTCCTGACCGTGCCGGTGGCCGCGCGTCCGGACCGCCCTGACGTACGGCAGGGGCCCGGTCCCGAGGCGGAAGGACCGGACCCCTGTGTCGTGGGTGGTTCTCAGGCCGCCACCGGGAGTGCGGGCTCCGGGGCGACCGGGAGCGGGATGCCGAAGTCGCGCAGGATCGCGCCGGCGGCGCGGCGGGCCGAGTGCAGGGCGCCCTGGACCGTGTTGGTGTCGCGGTGGTCGCCGCACACGTAGAGACCGGCCAGCACCCGCACCGGGCGGCACCGGTCGTGCGGCGGGGGCATGGCGGGAACGGCGTCCGGGGTGTGGCGGACGGCCAGCAGCTCCCACTCGCGGGTGCTGGTGTCGTAGAGCCGGGCGAGTCGCGAGGCGACGGTGCGCACCGGCGGCGGCGGGCCGAGCACGGTCGTGGTGACCAGGCTGCGGCCGGCCGGGGCCCGCGTCGGGTCGACCGCGCTCATGACGGTGGTGTGGGAGACGGGCCAGTCGGGGTCCCCGTCCAGGATCAGCGAGCCGTCCCGGGGCAGGGTGCCGGCGGTGGCGTGGTGCAGGACGGTGACCTCGTGGAACGCGGGAACGCGCAGGCCGGGCAGCAGCTCGGCGGCGGCGCGGGCGCCGGTGGCGAGCAGGACGGAGCGGCAGCGGAAGTCGCCGTGGTCCTCGGTGGTCACCAGGTTGGTGGCGACCGACCGGACCCGGATGCCGCTGCGTACGGTGCCGGGCGGCAGTCCCGAGGCGAGCAGGTCGGGCAGGGCCGCCGCGCCGCCTTCGGGCACGGCGAGCCGGCCGCGGGCGAAAGTGCGCAGGGCCAGGTCGGCGACCCGGCTGGAGGTGGTGAGTTCAGGATCCCGGAGCAGGGCGGCGAGCAGCGGCCGGAGCACACCGTTCAGGGTGCGCGAGGGCAGGCCGCGGGTACGCAGGGCCGCGGCTGCGGTGCGTTCGGGCCGGGCGAGCAGCTTGTCCTCGGGCAGCGCGGCGAGCCTGCCGAGGGCGGCGCTGAGCCGGGCCTGGTCGAGGGAACCGCTGGCCAGGGCCCGGGCGGGAGTCAGCGACCCGGCCCGCAGCTGCCTGCCGTCGGCGTGGACCAGGACGCCGGGCGTGAAGGGGCGCAGGACCAGGGTGCGCAGGGCGGGCGTGCGCTCCAGTTCGCTGTACGCGGTGTTGAGCAACTGGGCGGTCCGGTCGAGCCGGAACCCGTCGGCGGACTCGGTGGCCATCCGCCCGCCGGGGTCGTCCGCGGCCTCCAGGACGGTGACCGTGACCCCGGCTGCGATCAGGTGGTGCGCGGCCGCGAGTCCTGAGACCCCGGCTCCTACGATGACGACGTCCGCATGGTGCGCGGCATTGGGTGCGCTGCTGAGCACGTGCCCCTCCCCGAGGTCGGCGCGGCTGTGTGGGGATCCTCCTTCCCTCAACCGGTCGAACGGGAACCCGAGTTCGGCGGGCTATTGCGGACAACTCCGGTCGCACGGCGGTCGCATCCGGGTCACGAACGGTCGCACGCGGTCGCACGCCGGTTCAGGAGAGCGCCGCGCGGATGGCCTGTTCGATACCGGGGTGGCGGAAGACGAACCCGGACCCCAGGAGCCGGCTGGGACGGGCGCGCTGACCGCACAGCACGTCCTGGGAGAACTCCCCCAGGACGAGGCGCAGGGCCACCGCCGGGACGGGCAGCACCGCCGGCCGGTGCAGCACCCGGGCCATGGCGGCGGTGACCTGGCGGTTGGTCAGCGGCTCGGGGGCGGTGAGGTTGACCGGGCCGCTGAGGGCGGGGGTGTCGATGATGTGGCGCAGGGCGGCGACCTCGTCGTGGAGGGAGATGTACGGCCAGTACTGGCGGCCGTCGCCGAGCCGGCCCCCGAGGCCCGCGCGGAAGAGGGGGAACATCCGCCCCCAGGCTCCGCCTTCCCGGGCGACGACCAGTCCGGTGCGGGCGAACGCGGTGCGGATCCCCGCCTCCTGGGCGGGGGCGGCGGCGGCCTCCCACTCCACGCAGACCGAGGGGAGGAAGCCCTGTCCGGCGGGGCTGTCCTCGTCCACGGGCCGGTCTCCGGTGTCCCCGTAGTAGCCGACGGCGGAGCCGCTGACCAGGACGGCGGGCGGCCGGTCGAGGCCGGCGAGCGCGGCGGCGAGCGCGGCGGTGCCCAGCACGCGGCTGTCTCGGATCTTCCGCTTGTACGCGGCGGTCCACCGGTGGTCCCCGATCCCGGCCCCGGCCAGGTGCACGACGGCGCCGCAGCCGGCCAGCCCGGCCGGGTCCACGTGGCCGCGCTCCGGATCCCACCGCGCCTCGTCGGCGCCGGCCGGCTCCCGCCGCACGAACCGCACCACCTCGTGGCCGTCGGCCCGCAGGGACCGCACGAGTGCACTGCCGATGAGGCCGGTCGAGCCGGTGACTGCGATGCGCATGGGGCCATCCTGCCGGGTCGCTGCCCCGCACTCCGGCGGATTCAGGGGTGCGTCGCCGTCCTTCGCCGGACGGCCGTGCCCGTGCGGGGCGTCACGGCGCGGCGCCCCGTACCCGCGCCCGAGCCCTGCGCCCGCACCCGCGCCCTGCGCCCGCGCCCCGGGCGCGTCCTCAGTCGCCGGCGGGGCCGGTTTCTCGGCCTGCGGCGGCCGGGCCGGACCCTCCCGGAGCTCCCACCCCGGGGGCCGGGCGGGGCCGGCTCCGTCAGGCGGTCGTGGTGCCGAGCCAGGTGCCGACGGCGTAGGTGACGGCCATGGCCAGGGCGCCGCCGGCCACGTTGCGGACGACCGCGCGCGGTACCGGCGCCGCGCCCAGCCGTGCGCTGAGCGTCCCGCACAGGGTGAGCGCCACCAGCACCGCGACCACCGTCACCGGCACCCGCGCCGAGGGCCCCGGCAAGAGGATCGCCAGCAGCGGCAGCAGCGCCCCGACCGTGAAGGCGATGAGGCTCGCGAAGGCCGCGTGCCACGGGTTGGCCAGCTCGTCCGGGTTGATCCCGAGCTCCACCCGGGCGTGGGCCCGCAGGGCGTCCCGTTCCGTGAGCTGCTCGGCGGCCTCCCGGGCCACGTCCCGGCTCAGGCCCCGCTCGGCCAGCAGGTCGGTGAGCTCGTCCAGCTCTGCCTCGGGCTCTTCGGCCAGCTCCCGGCGTTCCATGTCGAGCGCGGCCCGCTCGGAGTCCCGCTGGGAGCTGACGGACACGTACTCCCCCGCCGCCATCGACAGCGAGCCCGCCAGCAGCCCGGCGACGCCGGCCGCCAGGATCGCCGGGCGGGAGGTGGTGGCCCCGGCGACGCCGACCACCAGACCTGCGGTGGAGATGATCCCGTCGTTGGCACCGAGCACCCCCGCACGCAGCCAGTTGAGCCGTGTGCTCATCTCCGCGCTCGCCGGGCCGCCGCCGGCGCCGTGCGCCTCGACGTGGGCCGGGCCGGGCACTCTTCCCGGGCTTTCGTCTGCTGTCACGCCACCACTGTGGCGGTACGGGGCGCGCACAGCCACCCGGCGGACCGGTCCGGGGTGCGCGGGCCCGGGCTGCGTACCAGGGTGGAGGGGTGAAACGCGGACGCGCCGAGCCGGGCGGGCTGCGCGGCGAGCCACCGCCGCGCTGGGCCCGGATCGCGCCCGCGGCGGCACTGGTGGCGCTCGTCCTCGCGCAGGCGATGACGAGCGACGTGGAGCTCGGCTTCTTCCTGGCGGGCCTGCCCCCGGTGGCGGCCTTCGCCTACGGGGCGGCCGGGACCGCGATCTTCGCGGCGATCGTCCTGGTGCTGCTGGGGGTGCACGACATCGGCGTCTCGCAGGCCAGGGGCACCGACCTGGCCACGGTCGCCGTCGTCGGACTGCTGAGCGTGGTCATCGCCTGGGTCCGCCAGCGCCGGGACGAGCAGCTGGTCAGCGTGCGGACGGTCGCGGAGGCGGCCCAGCTGGCGGTGCTGCCGCCGGTGCCCGAACGGGTGGGCGGGGTGCGCTGCTCCGGCCTCTACCGGGCGGCGCAGCGCGGCACTCTGGTGGGCGGCGACTTGTACGACGTACGGGTCGGGCCGTTCGGGGTGCGGGCGCTGGTCGCGGATGTGCAGGGGCACGGCCTGGCGGCGGTGGCCACGGTGGCGGCGCTGCTCGGGGCCTTCCGCGAGGCCGTGCTGGACGACGCGGAGCTGGCGGCGGTCGTGAGCCGGCTGGACCGGCGGCTGCTGGCCGACGCGGCGGATGCGCACGTGGACCATCCGGAGCTGTTCGCGACGGCGGTGCTGGTGGAGTTCCCGCCCGGGCTCGATCTCGTGCGGTTCGTGTCGTGCGGGCATCCGCCGGCGCTGCGGCTGCGCGGGGCGGCGGTGGAGGAGGTGCCGGTGGATCCCGGACCTCCGCTGGGCCTGGGGCTGGCGGGACCGGACCCGCCGAAGGTGGTGGAGCTGCCGGTGCTGCCCGGGGACCGCTTCCTGCTGCACACCGACGGGGCGACGGAGGCCCGGGACGCGACCGGGCGCTTCTACCCCCTGGCCGCGCGGGTGCCCGTCCTGGCGCGGGATCCGGTGGACCTGGTCGGTGCGCTGTGGAAGGACCTGGCGGACTTCACGGACGGCGGGCCGGGCGACGACGTGGCGCTCCTGCTGCTCTCGCCGGGCGGGCGACCGTGACCGGTGGGCGGGGCCGCAAGCCCGGCCGGCGGCCCCGGTGGCCCCCGGCGGCTCGGGTCGGCCGCCCGTGGGCGGCCGACCCGAACCGCGGCACGCGGTGGGGCGCCGTCGCGGCTCCCCCGGCGTCACGACTCCTTGATGAACGCCCGCACCATCTTGCAGGTGACGTTGGACGGCCGGTGGATCCCCGTCCGGACGGCCATCGTCCGGATCTTCCGGTTGGTGGCGCGCTTGGCGTCGTACGTCCCCGAGTCGAGCAGGGATATCGCCAGCCGCATGGCCTTCAGTCGGCGGTTGTGGCTCTCGTACCACTCGCGGGGCAGGCCCGCCGGCAGCGGCTTCTTCTGGACGGGCCGGACGGTGCTGGCAGTGGCCATCTACAGCCTCCCAAACGGTAGTTGGCTTCCTGTCGTTCTTCCTCGATTTTACCGGGGAGCACTGACAGAAGCCCCTGGCCAGACGGGCCCCGGATAGGGTCGGGGCATGGAGATCTGGATCAATCCCGCGTGTTCCAAGTGCCGCGGCGCGCTCACCTTGCTGGACGCGGAGGGCGCCGACTACACCGTGCGCCGCTACCTGGAGGACGTGCCCTCCGAGGACGAGATCCGCGAGGTGGTGGGTCGCCTCGGGCTGGAGCCGTGGGACATCACCCGTACGTCGGACCCGCTGGCGCGGGAGACCGGGGTACGGGACCTGCCGCGCGAGGAGACGGAGGCGGCGCGGGCCCGCTGGATCGCCCATCTGGCCGCGCACCCGAGGCTCATCCAGCGCCCCATCATCACCGCCGAGGACGGCACGGCCGTCGTCGCCCGCACCGAGGAGGCCGTCCGCGAGGCCCTGTCCCGCACGGCCTGAGCCCCGGGGCCCGCGCGGCCCGGGTCAGCGGGCGCGGCCGGGGGGCGCGACCCGGTCGGCGAACAGGCGGGCGATCTCGGCGGCGGCCGTCAGCGGCAGGGCGTGGTGCGAGACCCCGGGCAGTACCTCGATCCGGGCGTCCGGCAGCGCCGCTCGCGCGGCGCGGGCCGCCCGGCTGGGGGCGTGGCAGCGGGCCAGCCCTGCGAACAGGACGTCCACCCGGACGTCCGCCCCCGCGAGCCGCGCCAGGTCGGGGCGCGGGCCGGTGACCGGCCGGGCGGCGGGGAAGCGGGCGGTCTCGTCCTGGAGCCGGAGCCAGGCCGGATCGAGGGCGGCCCCGTGGGTCTCCCAGGCGAGGAAGGAGCGGATCCGCCGCGGGGTGGGGCGCACCAGCATGGGCAGGGCGCGCAGGACGTATCCGGGGCGGAGTCCGGCGAAGACCCCGGTCGGGTCGAGCAGGACGAGACGGCCGACCCGGCCGGGCTGCAGGGCGGCGTGGTGGGCGGCGATCCAGGCCCCGTACGAGTGCCCGCCGAGGGTCACCGGTCCGCGCGGGCCGAGCCCGTCGAGCACCGCTTCGAGCCAGTCGGCCAGGTCCCCGGGGGTCCGCGGGGTCCGCCCGGGCTCCGGGACACCGAGGCCGGGATCGCCCACGAGGTCGACGGCGTGCACACGGTGGGTACGGGCCGCACCGGCGGCGGCGCAGGCGCCCCACACCGTGGAGGTGGCCCCGCCGCCCGGCAGCAGGACCAGCGGCGGGGCGCCGGCCGGGCCGCAGCTGTTGACGCGGGTGACGCCGTAGGGGGTGGGCAGGTCGACGGCCTCGACGGTCCCGGGCCATCCGGCGAGCGCCTGGGCGTAGGCGGCCCGGAAGGCGGCGGGGGCGGGAGAGGCGGCGGCAGGGCCGGCAGGAGAGGGGGAGGAACGGTGGGACGGCATCCGGGACACGGCTGCTCCAATGTCTCGCCAGGCGATAGTCTCGCTGAGCGAGATATTAGGCAGGAGGCGATGTGTACGACAACCACGAGCCCGACCCTCTGCACCTGGTGCACCTGTTGCGGGCGGTGACCGTCGACTTCGGCCTGCGCCAAGCCGAGTTCGCCGCCCGCAACGGCATGCACCCCACCGACGTACGGGCCCTGATCTGCCTGCTGGACGCCGCCCGGGCGGGCGAGCCGGCCACTGCGGGACTGCTCGGCGCCCGGCTCGGCCTCAACTCCGCCGGCACCACCGCCGTGATCGACCGGCTGGAGCGGCTCGGCCATGTGGCCCGGATCCGCGACGGGCAGGACCGGCGCCGGATCCTGCTGCGGGTGGAACCGGCGGCGATCCGGCTGGGCCGGGAGTTCTTCGGCCCCCTCATCGACGGGCTGCTGGGGGTGCTGGACTCCTTCGCCCCCGCCGAGCGGGAGACCATCCACCGGTTCCTGGCGGCCGCCCACGCCGTCTTCGCGTCGGAACCGCACCCGTGACCGCCTCCTCCTCGGACCCCGGCCCGGGGTCCGACC
The DNA here is from genome assembly GCF_042742535.1 of Streptomyces sp. NPDC058880. NCBI lineage: Bacteria > Bacillati > Actinomycetota > Actinomycetes > Kitasatosporales > Streptomycetaceae > Streptomyces > Streptomyces sp. NPDC058880. The sequence continues at coordinate 28,337 of NZ_JBHYMC010000066.1, read as the reverse complement.
TGCATCTGGACCTCGCCGCCGGCGGCAGCCGCCGCACCGCCCTCGCCCAGGCCCTGCGCAGCGCCGTGCGCAGCGGCCGGCTGGCCGGCGGGACGCGGCTGCCGCCGTACCGGGCCCTGGCGGCCGACCTCGGGCTGGCCCGCAACGCCGTCGCCGACGCCTACGCCGAACTGGTCGCCGAGGGCTGGCTGACGGCCCGGCAGGGATCCGGCACCCGGGTCGCGGAGGGCGTGGCGATCGAGCCCGCGCCGACCTCCGTGGCCGGGGCCTCGCCCGAGCGGCCCCGGCACGACCTGCTCCAGGGCAAGCCCGACCCCGCCTCCTTCCCGCGGGGCCCCTGGGCCACCAGCGCTCGGCGCGCCCTGGCCGGGGCACCCACCGAGGCCTTCGGGCCGGGCGATCCGCGGGGCCGCCCCGAGCTGCGGCGCGCGCTGGCCGGCTACCTGGCCCGGACCCGGGGCGTGCGTGCCGCGCCCGAGAACATCGTGGTCTGCTCCGGTTTCGCCAACGGGCTGCGGCTCCTGGCGTCCGTACGGCCGCGCGACTGGGCGGTCGAGTCGTACGGACTCCCCTTCCATCACGGCATCCTGGCCGCCGCCGGGGTCCGCCCGCATCCCGTCGCGGTCGACGAGGACGGCGCCCGCATCGCGGAGATCCCCTCGCGGGCCCGTACGGTGCTGCTCACCCCGGCGCACCAGTTCCCGACCGGATGCGCCCTGCTGCCCGCCAGGCGGACGGCGGCCGTGGAGTGGGCCCGCACCAGCGGGGGCGTGATCGTGGAGGACGACTACGACGGGGAATTCCGCCACGACCGCAAGCCGGTCGGCGCGGTGCAGGGACTGGCCCCCGGGCACGTGGTCTATGCGGGCTCGCTCAGCAAGAGCCTCTCCCCCGCGCTCCGCCTGGGCTGGCTGGTCCTTCCGGAACCCCTGGTGGGGCAGGTGCTGGCAGCGAAGGGCCTGCGGGAGTCCTGGGCGAGCGCGCTGGACCAGCTGGCGCTCGCCGACTTCATCGACTGCGGGGCCTACGACCGGCACGTGCGGCGGATGCGCCTGCGCTACCGGCGCCGCCGCGACCAGCTGGTCTCGGTACTGGCCGCACGCGCCCCGGGAGTCCGGGTCACCGGCATCTCGGCCGGCCTGCACGCCGTGGTGGAACTCCCGCCCGGATGCGAGGCCCGGGCGCTCGCGGCGGCCCGCGCCGCGGGGCTGGCCCTGGACGGCCTGTCCTCCTACCGGCACCCTGCCGACCGGACCCCGCCGCGCGAGGGACTGGTCGTCGGCTACGCGGCGCCCCCGGATGCGGCCTTCGCCCAGGCCCTGGACGCCCTGGCCGACGTGGCCCGCGGGGCGGCGCTCGGACGGCCGGCCGCTTCACCGGGCGGGCGGCGGTCCCCTTCACCTCGCCCCCACGCGCCCTTCTCGTAGGGTGGCCGGAGCGCCGAAACGGTACATACCGCACTCAAAGGACCGAGTCGTGACCGAGCAGCAGCCACCGGAAGAGAGCCCGACCCCCCGCCCGGCCCACCCGGCCCACCCCTCCCACCGGCACGCGGACTGGATGTTCGGCGGGGTGTACGGGACGGTCCTGGCCAGCGCGCTGATGGCCGCACTGAACCAGGAGGGCGAGGACTTCACCCCCTTCTACGACGCCAGCTGGGTCCTGGTGACGGCGGCCACGGCCGGTCTCGCGCACGGCTACGCGCACCAGATGGCCGACCGCCGGGAGGACCCCGGGGGGCACCGCTGGCAGGTCCTGGCCCGGGCCCTGTGGAACGAGTGGCCGCTGATCGTGGCCACCCTTCCCACCGTGCTGCTGCTGACCGCCGCGGGCCTCGGCGGCTGGGACGCCCACGACGTGACGGCCGGCGGACTCGGCCTGAACACCGCCTTGTTGTTCGGCTGGGGTGCGCTCACCGCGCTCCGGGTCGGCCACCGGCTGGGCCGGGCCCTGCTGATCGGACTGGCCGACGCCGCCATCGGTTTCGCCATCATCGTGGCCAACGCCCTCATCAAGTAGGCAGCTGCGCCTCCGCCTGCGCCAGGATCTCCGTCAGCCGGGCCCCGAACTCCGCTCCGCGCGGATCGGGCACGCCCGTCCGGGCCGCGGCGAGCAGCGCGTCCAGGGCCCGCCCGTAGGCGCCCGGTACGTCGCTCCAGCCGGGCAGTTCGTGCACACCCGCGGTGCCGCGCAGTTCCAGCCCCACCCCGGCGGCCGCCTGCGGGGCGCCCAGGCTGAGCACGGCGGTGCTGGCCGCGCCGGAGGCGTGCCGCAGCGCCAACTGGACCACGTCGGAGGGGCCGCGGGTGGCGCTGACCCCGGTGACGTCCCCGAGGACCGGGATCAGGACCGACAGGGCGTGCGGCCCGACGTCCCACAGCCCGCCCTTGGCCTTGCGCCAGGGGGAGTCGGCGTAGGCGCTGGGGGTGCCGTCCGGTGGGAAGACGGCACCGAGCCAGTGCGCGGCCGCGGTGAACCAGCCGGTGCGCGCGGCCTGCTCGTCGACCCAGCCCGCGGTGGGCTCGGCGAAGCGCAGGGTGAGGAAGACCACGGAGGCGACCTGGTGGCGGACGGCCGCATCGGCGACCGCGCGGGCGTCCCGCGGCGTCGTCGCGACGGGCTTGTCGAGCAGCAGGTGGCAACCGGCGGCGGCCGCGCGCACGGCGAGCGGGGCCTGCACGTCGGGCGGCAGGGCGAAGGCGGCGACATCACAGTCGGCGAACAGCTCGTCGGGGTCTTCGTACACCTTCGCGCCGTACTTCCGCGCCAGCTCCGCCGCGGCTTCGGACCGGCGGCCCCACACTCCGGCGAACTCGGAGCCGGTGTGCGCGGCGAGGGCGGGGGCGTGCGTGCGGTGCGCCCAGGGGCCGGTTCCGAGCAGCCCGACCCTGGGGCGGGCGCCGACGGAAGTCCGACCGGCGGCAGTGGGGGCGGTGGTCTCGGCGGAAACTCCGGCACGGTCCGCGGCGCCGTCTCCGGCGGGGCTCAAATCAGACGAAATGCTCACGCGGCCAGTCTGCCCCACCCGGACGGATGCTCGACCGCCAACCCGCACAAGCGGCCCGGCCGGCGGCGTAAACCTCGGTAACACGGGGTTCACACACGGGCAACGGAAGAGAAATCGCGGGCGGGCACGCTGCGGTCAACACCGCAGCGATGAAGCAGCGTCCAGCAGCACCCGCAGAGTCTGAGGATGGGGCCCGTGAGCTACAAGGCTGAGTACATCTGGATCGACGGCACCGAGCCGACGGCGAAGCTTCGCTCCAAGACGAAGATCCTGGCGGACGGAGCCGAGCTGCCGGTCTGGGGCTTTGACGGATCGAGCACCAACCAGGCCGAGGGCCACGCCTCCGACCGCGTGCTCCAGCCTGTGTTCTCCTGCCCGGACCCGATCCGCGGTGGGGCCGACGTCCTCGTCCTGTGCGAGGTCCTGAACATCGACATGACCCCGCACGAGTCGAACACCCGCGCACTGCTGCGTCCGGTGGCCGAGAAGTTCGCCGGCCAGGAGCCGATCTTCGGCATCGAGCAGGAGTACACCTTCTTCGACGGCGACCGGCCGCTCGGCTTCCCGGTGGGCGGCTTCCCGGCCGCACAGGGCGGCTACTACTGCGGCGTCGGCGCGGACGAGATCTTCGGCCGCGAGATCGTCGAGAAGCACCTGGACCACTGCCTGGCGGCGGGCCTGGAGATCTCCGGCATCAACGCCGAGGTCATGCCCGGCCAGTGGGAGTTCCAGGTCGGCCCGCTCGGCCCGCTGGAGGTCTCCGACCAGCTGTGGATCGCACGCTGGCTGCTCTACCGCACCGCCGAGGACTTCAACGTCTCCGCGACGCTGAACCCGAAGCCGGTCAAGGGCGACTGGAACGGCGCGGGCGCGCACACCAACTTCTCCACGAAGTCGATGCGCGAGGAGTACCGCGCGATCATCTCGGCGTGCGAGGCGCTGGGCGAGGGCAGCAAGCCGCTCGACCACGTGAAGAACTACGGCGCCGGCATCGACGAGCGTCTGACGGGCCTGCACGAGACGGCCCCCTGGAACGAGTTCAGCTACGGCGTCTCGGACCGCGGCGCCTCCGTCCGCATCCCGTGGCAGGTGGAGAAGGACGGCAAGGGCTACATCGAGGACCGCCGCCCGAACGCGAACGTGGACCCGTACGTGGTGACCCGCCTCATCACGGACACCTGCTGCACCGGCCTGGAGAAGGACGGCCTGGCCTGACGGCCCCTCCTCCCCCGGGCACCGACGCCCGCCGCGCCTCTCCGGGCACGGCGGGCGTCGTCGGTGAGCGGCCGACCGGTCGGGGGATCACCCCGGTTGCAGCCGGCCGGGAACGACGGTGGGCCCGCACTCCCCCGGGAGCACGGGCCCACTCTCACCGGCGCGACGCTACGCGGCCGCCGCCTTGCGGCGTGCCGCGAGGCCGAGCAGCAGGTCCACCACGAGGAAGGCGACCAGGCTGATGCCCAGCAGCGGGATGAACCAGCCCACCAGCGCGGTCGCCGCGGCCAGCGGCAGCACCACGCCCACGGGCAGCTTCCGCCAGGCGCCGCGCGGCTGGGCGCGGCCGACGGACAGCCTGCGGTCCTTGGTCGGCCGGCGCAGCCACCACATGCGGTAGCCCCAGAAGACGAGGAACATCACGGCGACGGCCAGGGCGGCGAGCACGATCTGGTTGGCCAGCCCGAAGGTCTGGCCCATGTGCAGGTCGATGCCGAAGCGGGTCATCTTGGCGAGCACGGGGTAGTCGGCGAAGCGCAGTTCGTCCATGATCCGGGCATCGGCGGGGTCGACGGCGACGGCGTCGAAGTGGACCGGCACCTGCTTGTCCTGCTCCTTGATCACGTACCCCTTGCCCTGGGCGGGCAGGGTCACGCGGATCGCTTCGGTGACGCCGGCGTCCCGGGCGGCGGCCACGGCCCGGTCCAGGCCGACGTCGGCGGTGGGCGCCGGCGGGGGCATCTGCGTGCCGTCGGGCATGGTGTGGCCCGCGTGCTCGTCGGCGCCGCCGGCCTCCCCGCCCGGGTTCAGCCCGGCGGAGACGGACGGAGTGGCTCCGCCGAGGCTGTCCTGGAGCTGCCCGATGTTCTCACCGGCGTACTTCGACCAGGTCAGGCCGGTGGCGGAGAGCACGACGAGGCCGGCGACCGACCACAGGCCGACGACGGCGTGCCAGGACAGGGTCCGGCGCCGTCCGGTCGCCTTGCGGTCGGGGAGGACCAGCTGCGAGGCGCGCGCCCGGCGGCGGCCGATCCACAGGGCGAGGCCGCCGAGCGCGACCACCCACATCCAGCTGGCGGCGAGTTCGCTGTAGTTGCGCCCGAACTCCCCGAGCTGGAGGTTGGAGTGGAAGGTGCTCAGCCAGGCCCGCAGCGGCAGCGCGTCGCCGACGGTGGTGAGCTGCCCGCGCACCTCTGCGGTGTACGGGTCGACGAAGACGGTGAGGGTCTCGCCCTCCGCGAGGCCCGAACTTTCCATGATCACGCGGGTGGTCGCCTCGGCCTCGGGGCCGGGCCATACGGACACGACCTCGCCCTCGGGTGCGGCGCCCCTGGCCGCCTCGACCTGGGCGCTGAGCGGAAGGGCCGCGTCGCCGACGCGTGCGACGGTCAGTTCGTCGGCGTAGGCGATCTTCTCGGCCTGCCAGGAGGCGGCGTAGAGCAGCCCGGTGGCGGCGGCGAGGAACAGCAGCGGGGCGATGAGCAGACCCGCGTAGAAGTGCAGGCGCAGGAACAGCGGGCGCAGGGCGGCCCATCCGCCGCTGCGGCTCTTGGGCGGGGCGGGCGGTTCGGCGTCCGGGGTGCGGACGTCCTGGGATGCTTCAAGGGACATGTTGGTCCTGGGGGTTGGCGAAGGCATGGGGAACTCGGCCCCGGGCCCCGCCTCCCCCGCACGGACGCCGTGGAGGTGCGCCGGATCAGGCGCGGGCAGGACGGCCGGGGGCCGTGGCGCGATGGGTGCGACCGCTCCCGGGCGGACCCCGGCGCACCACGGCGTGGGCGTGGACCGCGCCGCGCAGCCGGCGCGGCCTCGGGTGCGGGGCGCGCGGGACGGGCGGGGCCGGTAGGGCGGCGCCGCGGGCGCGCACCAGGTCGAGCGCGCGGGCGAGCGGCCGGGCGGCGAGCAGTGCGGCGGCGCCCAGGACGCGGGCCAGCCGGAAGACGGCGGCCTCGCCGCGTGCCAGCCAGGCGGCGCAGAGCAGCCCGGCGAGCACGTGCGCGGCGATCATCCCGGTCCCGCCGTGAGCGACCACTCCCGCCATGCCGGCCAGGTCGGCCAGGGCGGGGGCTTCGGCGGCCGTCCCGCCCGCTTCGGCGGCTGCCGTGTGGGGGTGCCCGTGCATCGCCGCGGTCGCGGCGGCGGACTTCGCCGCCTGGCTGCCGGAGAACACCAGGTGCAGCACACCCTGCACGCAGAGGACGGCGGCCGCGATCCCCACGGGGCCGCGCCGCCGTCCGGCGAGGAGCCAGGCGAGGCCGGCGGTCACCGCGAAAGCGGCCAGGAGACCGGAGGGGGGAACGTCGGTCCCGGACATGTGCGCATGTCCCACCGCGCCCAGAGCGACGCACACCGCCGCGAACATCGCGGCTCGGGTGGCGCGCAAGGGCGCGAAGGATTCGAACATGGCCGGGCCATGTTCGCACGATGCCCCTTGGTATCCACCAGGGGCTTATCCGATCATGAGCAGGTGAATCCAATTCCATGGGGAGCGGTGTACGCCGGCGGGGTCCAGCTCGGGGCGTACGCGCTGGCGCGCACCGGGCCCGCCGACCGGGAGCGGCTGCTGCGGGACTGCTCGACGAACGTCGACAACCTCGCCGCCGGGCGCTGGGAGACGCTGCTGAGCAGCGCCCTCGTCGTCGAGGAGCCGATGCCGCTGGCGTACGCACTGCTGCTGGTCGCGGTGCTCGGCTACGCCGAATACGCGTACGGGGCCTGGTGGACCGCGGCGGTGTTCCTGTTCGGGCACGCCTCGGCGACCCTCCTGGTGTACGGCGCACTGCGCAGGACGGCCGATTCCGCAACCCGGCGCGCCCTGGACGTGGGGACGAGCTATGGATTCAACGCCGTCCTGGGCACCCTGACCTCCACCTTGCCGCGCGGAGCCGTCCGCACGGCCGCCCGGGCGGGGCTGCTGGCCCTCGCGGCGGCCCCGTTGCTCAAGCGGGGGCGGACCTTCACGGACGCGGGGCACCTCGCGGCGCTCGGAATCGGCGTGGGGGTCTCGCTGGCCCTCGATTGCCTTTCCGGTACGAAGCATTGGAAAATATCCTGAATCACCTCAGCACTCAGCACCTGAGCACAGCACCACAGCACCCCCGCATGACCGGACGACCGGACGACCGGACGGGCGCACGCAGCCCGTATGACACGAGTAACTCGCACACCGCTGGAGCCGCCACGATGACCGCCACCCCCTCCACCACCGTCGCCAACCTCCGCGACCTCGGCGGCACCCCGCTCTCCGGCGGCCGCACCGTCCGGGCGGGCCTGGTCCTGCGCTCCGGCCAGCTCGACCGGCTCGACCCGGACGCCGACCCGGTGGTGGCGGCACTGGGCCTGCGTACCGTCATCGACTTCCGCACCGACGCGGAGCGCGCCGACCACCCCGACCGGATACCGGCGGGGGCCCGGCTCCTGGTCGCCGACGTCCTCGCGGACAAGCTGCGGGAGACCGTCAAGAAGCCGGCCGCCGCGCAGCTCAAGGACCTGCTGTCCGACCCCGCGGTGGCCGAGGAGCACCTGGGCGGCGGCCGGGCGCAGGCCCTCTTCGCCGACACCTACCGGTCCTTCGTGCACTCCGGCTCCGCGCAGGCGGCCTACCGCCTGCTGCTGACCGAGGCCGCCGCCCCGGAGGCGGGCCCGCTGCTGTTCCACTGCACCGCGGGCAAGGACCGCACCGGCTGGGGCGCGACCGTCATCCTGGCGCTGCTCGGCGCGGACGGCGACACCCTGATGGCCGAATACCTCTCCGTGAACCCGGCGGTGAAGCAGGCCTTCGCCCCGATGATCGAGGGCTTCACGGCAGCCGGCGGCGATCCCGACATCGCGCTCGCGCTGATCGGCGTCTTCCCCTCCTACCTGGAGGCGGCGCTGGACGAGGTCGAGACCCGCTACGGCTCCATGGAGAAGTACGTGCGCGAAGGCCTCGGCGTCGCGGACGAGACGGTCGAGTCGCTCCGCGCCCGCCTGGTGGGCTGAGGCCCCTGCCCGGGGGCGGACGGGTGACCATCCGACGAATCGCTCGTTCTGCTGAACGTGACTGCGCCGGACACCGCCACCCGCCCCCTGCCTCCCGTGGCTCCCGTGCCGCCCGACGTCGAGCAGGCCGAGGCCGCCATCGTCGAGCACTACCCGCGGCTGGTGCGGCTCGCCTATCTGGTGCTGCCCCCCACGCTCGGGCGCAACAGGCGGGTCCTCACCGCGCACTCGCTGGTGCAGCGCGCCCTGCCGCGCGGGAGGCGGGAGGCGGGAGGCGCCGTACAGGGCGGGGTCCCGGGGCAGCGCGGCGGCCCGGACGACTCCGGTTACGCGTACGTCCGGCTGCGGGTGCTCCGCGCGGCACTGGAGGCGGGTCTGCCGCTGACCTTCCGGGGCCTGCCGCGGCGTGCACAGCTCCCTCCGGCACTGCCCCAGGTGTGGGGTCTGCGGCTGTTCCCCCGCTCGGGCGGGGCCGAGGAGCTCGCCCTCGACCAGTGGCTGGCCACCCTGGACGGCCCCGGCCGGGCCGCCTGCGTCCTGCGCGCCCTGGAGCGGCTGCCCGAGCCGGAGGTGCTCCGGGTGCTGGACGAGGCCGGTGTCCCGGACCCGGCCGCCGCGGCCCGGGAGTCCGGTGATCCGGCGAACGACGCACTGTTCGCCTCCCCCGAGTTCGACCCGTGCGTGCTCCAGGCACGGCCCACCGACCTGCTGCGCCGCCGCCGCCTCACGCGGGCCGCGCTGGCCGCCGGGGCCGCGCTCGCCGTGTGCGGGGCGCTGCTCGCGCTTCCCGGCGGGGGCTGGGGCTCGGACGGGGCCGCCGCACCGCCGTACGCGCGCAACGCCGCGGCGGAACAGGCTCTGGATCCGGCCAGGCTGGTCCGGGTCTCGCCCGCGCTCTGGCACACCTCCTCCCGTACGGACTTCTCCACCTGGCCGGCTCGCGGGGACCGCACGGACGACACCGCGCTGCTGCGTCGGGCGCTGGCGGTGTGGGCGCGGCCCGGCTCGTCCGTGGTCGTCTCGGCCACCCCCGGAACTCCGTCGGGGCCGCCGATGGGGCCGGCCCAGTTGCTGTTCGCCGGCGCCGTCGACCAGGCCGTGGTGGTCCTGCTGCACGACGGCCTGCGCGTGGTCCGCTACGCCGAGCCGCGCTCCGGGTCGGCGGGCGCGGCGCTGGACTTCGCCCGGACCGACGGCGCCTCGGCGGACACGGCGACCGCGCTGGTCGTCAGCCGGGTCGACGGCAACGTCCGCTACCTCACGGCGCCCTGGGTGACGGGGGTGGCCCTGCGGGACCTGCTGGGGCCCGGCGACCCGCCGACGGCGCTGAAGGCGACGCAGGACGGGGTGACCCCGCCGGTGCCGGGCCCGGCTCCGGCGGGCGACTGCACGAGCTGGAACGCCCTGGCCCTGACCGGCGACGGAGCCACCCGCCTGATCACCGACCTGGGCGAGCTGACCCCGGCCCGGCTGACCTCGGGGGCGCCGGGGGCCGAGCGGAACGTGACGGAGGCGGCGGAACTCGCGGACTGGTCGCGGATCGCCTGCCTGCTGCCCTCGGTGCGCTCGCACGGGGTCCGTACGGTCAACGCATGGACCTACGCGAAGCAGCCGCTGCCGGAGGGCGACGGGACGGCGGCCTGGCTCTGCACGCGGGCCGAGACCTGGCAGGGTGCGGCGGACCGGGTGCAGGCGCAGTTCCTGGCGCCGGGCTCGGGCACTGCGGCGCAGGCGGCGGCCGCGGAGGGGGTCGCGGCGTGCGGGCCCCGGGAACCGCGGGTGCTGGCGGGCGTGTTGTGGAAGTCGCGGGCGGGCCAGTGGTACGTCCTGGCGGCGGGCAGCGCGCAGTTCGCCTCCCTGTCGGTGTCGGGCGGTGGGGTGAACGGCTCGGCGAACGGCAACCGGTTGGCGGTCAAGGCGCCGGCCGGTGCACAGGTCGACCTGTCGGGGAAGCTGACGGACGGCACGAAGGCCGGGGTGCTGCGCTGACCGCGGGGCCGGGTGGGGCGCACACGAGGCCGGATGAAAATTCAACGACCGGACGGCTGAAGGGAGTTGGCGGGATCCGGGCATGACGGACGCAGTGGGCACATGGCATGATCGGATTCCGGTTACCGATCGGTAATCCCCCACACCCCTTGCCCCCTTGAAGGTTCACCACGTGCGCACGCTTGCCCGCAGCCTCCTCCTCCCCGGCCTGACCGCCCTCGCGCTCACCGCCACCGGCTGCGCCTCGACATCCCACGACCGTGCCGCCGAACCGGCGGCCCCCGCCCCCCTCTCCCCGTCCGCCGACAGCGGCTCGCAGCAGCTGGACGTGGCCGCCGCCCCCCAGGGTGAACCCACCCCGGCGGCCGTCGCCCGGGGCGGCTCGAAGGGCCGGACCGAGAAGTCCGCGCTGAAGGTCGCCTCGTACGACGCCGCGACCGGACGGGCCGTCATAGCCAAGGCCCCGCCCGAGGGACCCTCTCGGGCGCCCTCCCCGGGCCGGCCGGCCGAAGCCGACAAGCCCGTCGCGGCGGGTGACGTCATCGCCAGCGCCCCGGCACCCGGCGCCCCCAACGGCCTGCTCGCCAAGGTCACCGAGGTCGTCGGCACGACCGACCGCGGCACCGAGGTCAAGACCGCCTCCACGACACTGGCCGCCGTCCTCAACGACGACAAGGCCGACGGCAAGGTGCCGGTGGACCCCTCGACGGTCGTCGTCGAGCCACTGATGAAGGGCGTGACCTTCTCCTGGGCCAAGGGCGACGGCCTGAAGTTCGGTCCCGAGGGCGCCAAGCTGCCGCTCGGGAACCTCCGGCTCGACGTGAACTCCTCCGTCGACACCGCCCCGGACGCCCCCGCCTCGGCCGGCGCCTCCGTCTCCGGCTTCGTCCAGCTCGCCCCGCAGGTGGAGTTCCAGTACGACGGCACCCGGGGCGGCGGCTCCGGCCCGCGCGGCGCCTTCCTCGGGATGAGCGGCGACTGGTCCTCGCAGTGGAAGCTCCAGGGCCGGGCCGCGGCGAGCACGGGAGCGCCCAAGCGGATCCCCTTCGCCACGCTGCACAGCTCCCCCGTCATCCAGGTCGGCCCGGTGCCGGTCGTCGTCAACCTCGACCTGACCTGCTACATCCAGGTGGAGGCCGACGGCAAGGTCACCCTCGACGTCCAGCAGGACGTCAAGGGCGACTTCAAGGTCGGCGGCAGCTACGCCTTCGGCCGGGGCTGGACCCCGGTCAGCACCTCGAACGTGAAGAGCACGCCGGTCCGGGCGACCGTCACCGCCGCCGGCAAGGTCAAGGGCGCGCTCGGTGCCGAGGCGTCCGTCGGCCTCTACGGCGCCGTCGGTGTCACCGGCGACTTCGCCCCGTACCTGCGCGGCGAGGCGGACGCCAAGGCGACCGCGTCCAGCGACGGCAAGGCCTCCGTCAGCGGCGCGTGGGCCCTGTACGGCGGGTTCGACCTGAGCGGGCAGCTCCAGCTGCAGTTGTCGCTGTTCGGCACGCCCGCCTTCGAGCGCGGAATCCCGCTGGGCACCCTGAACCGCGAGTGGGCACTGGCGAGCGGCGACACCGCACGCTAGACCCCGATCCGCCGGACCGGCCCCCGGGCCGTCCGTCACGGGGTGGGCACGGGCGCGAGAAGTCGGTGCAGGGGTCTTCTCACCCCGTTTACCCACCAGTACATTGACGCCATGTCTAATACGCCGCTCGCGCCCGCCCCCGTGGCGTCGGAACACGTGGGTCTCAGGCCCCGGAACGTGTCCTTCGGCTGGGAGGACACCCCGCTCCACTGGCTGCCCGGCGAACCTTTCGCCGGACACATGATCAATGTGCTGCACCTGCTGCTGCCCGCCGGGGAGCGCTGGTTCGTGCACGTCTACAAGCAGGCGCTCCCCCACATCGAGGACGAGCGGCTGCGGGAGGACGTCGTCGGGTTCATCGGCCAGGAGGCCATGCACGCCGCCGCCCACGACGACGTCCTCCCGCACCTGAAGCGCCTGGGGCTGGACCCGACCCCCTACACCGCCCAGGTGGACTGGCTGTTCGAGAAGCTGCTCGGCGACCGCACCCTGCCCCCGGGCCGCGCCCGGCACTGGTGGCTGATGGAGCGCATCGCGATGATCGCGGCCATCGAGCACTACACGGCGTTCCTCGGCGACTGGGTGCTGAACGCCGACGAACTCGACCGGCGCGGCGCCGATCCCACCATGCTGGACCTGCTGCGCTGGCACGGGGCGGAGGAGGTCGAGCACCGCTCCGTGGCCTTCGACCTCTTCATGCACGTCGACGGCGGCTACCGCCGCAGGGCCCGGACGTGGGCCACGGCCTTCACCGCCCTGGTCTTCCTGTGGCAGCGAGGGGTCCGCTTCTTCATGGAGAACGACCCCCACCTCGTGGACGGCAAGGCCTCCTTCGGACAGTTCTTCCTGGCCGGGCGGCAGGGCGTGCTCCCGTCCACCGGCTCCATGCTGAAGTCCGTACCGAAGTACCTCTCCCGTACGTACCACCCCTCGCAGGAGGGCTCGACGGCCCAGGCGGTGGCCTACCTGGCCTCCTCCCCCGGCGCGGGCGGCGGGGTACGGGCATGAGGCGCGCCCTGGCCGTCACGACGGCCGCCGCGGTCGCGGGTGTTGCCTGGGCGGCCCGGCGGGCCCTGGACCGCCGGATCGGGACCTCCCCGCTGTGGCCGCTGCCCGCCCTGGAGGTGCCGGTCTCCGGCCACTCCCCGCGCCGAGCGCTGCGCGCGCTGATCACCTCCCGCATCCAGCCGGCGCAGGACGTTGTGGAACTGGTCCTGGAATCCCCGGAGCTGCCCGCGTGGACGCCGGGGGCGCACGTGGACGTCACCCTGCCCTCCGGGCTGGTCCGCCAGTACTCGCTGTGCGGCGACCCGGCGGACGAGGGCCGCTACCGGATCGCGATCCGGCTGGTCGGTGACGGCCGAGGCGGCTCCCGCGAGGCGCACGCCCAACTCGTCGAGGGCACCGAGCTGGAACTGCGTCCGCCGCGCAACCGCTTCGAGCTGATCCCGGCCCCCTCGTACGCGTTCGTCGCGGGCGGCATCGGCATCACCCCCATCCTGCCGATGCTCCGCGCCGCCACCGCGGCGGGCGCCGACTGGACGCTCCTGTACGGGGGCCGCTCCCTCGACTCGATGCCCTTCCTCGACGACCTCGCGGCCTACGGCGACCGGGTCACGGTCCATCCCGAGGACGAGGAGGGCCTGCCCGACCTGTCCCGGCTGGCCACCGCGGCGCCCGGCACCCTGGTCTACTGCTGCGGCCCGGAACCCCTGATGCAGGCCGTCACGGCGGCGGCCGAGGACCCCACGGCCGTGCACCTGGAGCGCTTCACGCCCGCCGTGGCACCCGGCCCGGAACGGGCCTTCACGGTCGAACTGCGCCGCTCGGGACGGGTCGTCGAGGTCGGCGCGCAGGAGAGCACCCTCGCCGCGGTGCGCAGGGAGCTGCCCGACACCCCTTACTCGTGCGAGCAGGGCTTCTGCGGGACCTGCCAACACCGGGTCCTCGCGGGCGAGGTGGACCACCGCGACGACCTGCTCACCGACCAGGAGCGCGCGGAGTCGATGCTGCTGTGCGTCTCGCGCGCGAAGGGGGACCGCCTCGCCCTGGACCTGTGAACCCTCCCCAGTAGGGTGTCCGCATGACGACCGGAGTGCGGCGCAGGATGGGTGTCGAGGAGCGGCGGCAGCAGCTGATCGGGGTTGCCCTGGAGCTGTTCAGCCACCGGTCCCCCGACGACGTGTCGATCGACGAGATAGCGGCGGCGGCGGGGATATCCCGGCCCCTGGTCTACCACTACTTCCCCGGCAAGCTCAGCCTGTACGAGGCGGCGCTGCGGCGGGCTGCCGACGAGCTGGCCCAGCGGTTCGTCGAGCCTCGGGAAGGTCCCCTGGGGGCGCGCCTGCTGCGGGTGATGGGGCGCTTCTTCGCCTTCGTCGAGGACCACGGGCCGGGCTTCTCTGCCCTGATGCGCGGGGGTCCCGCGGCCGGCAGCAGCCGGGCCAGCGCGATGATCGACGAGGTCCGGCAGGCGGCGTACGAACAGATCCTCACGCACTTGGGGATCGGACTCGACGAGGTGCCGGCCCGGCTGGAGCTCGTGGTGCGCTCCTGGGTCTCGCTCGCCGAGTCCACGGCCCTGATCTGGCTGGACGGCCGCAGGATCCCGCGGAGCGAGCTGGAGCTGCAACTGGTCCACGACTTCGCGGCGCTGGCCGCGGTGAGCGCCGCGTACGACGCGGAGATGGCGGGCATCCTCGTCCGGATCCTGGCCGACGAACCGGCCGACGGGCCCTTCGGAGAGCTGGTGGGGCGGCTGGTCGGGCTCGTCCCGGGCGGCGCGGCGGCTCCCGGCGGCCGACCGGGCGCCGACCCCGCCCTCCCGTGATCACGACCGGCGGTGATCACCGATAATGCCCGCGTGATCATTGACGAGGGGATTCTGTTCCGGCCGGCCGTGGAGAAGGACGCCGGCACGCTGGTGCGGTTGTACGACGAGGCCGCCCGCTGGATGCAGAAGCATGGGATCGAACAGTGGAAGCCCGGCGACAAGGATGCCGCGCACTTCCGGTCGAAGATGCACGGCGGGGAGGTGTGGCTCGCCGGCGACGCGGACGGCCGGGTGTGCGGTGCCTACGAGCTGTGGTGGTCCGACGAGGAGGCCTGGGGGATCCAGCCGCCCGTGGCGGGCTACGTGCACCGGCTGATGGTGTCGCGCGAGACCGCCCCCGCCGGGGCCGGACGCCGCCTGCTCGAACACGCCGAGCGGCGGACGGCCAGGACCGGGCGGGAGCGGGCTCGGCTGGACTGCGTCTCCACCAACCCCCGGCTGCTCGCGTACTACCTGGACGCGGGCTACCGGGTGGTCGGGGAGCTCCCCGACAAGCGGGGGCAGGACGGCAGGACCTACGGGGTGGTCCTGCTGGAGAAGCGGCTCGACCGGCTCACCGTCGTGTGAAGACGGAGACGGTGCGGGCGGGGACGGTGAACTCTCCTGTTCGTGCCTCGTAGGCGGACTGCTTGACCGTGGCGTCGGATCCGGCCGCCTGCACCGGGTGCAGGCGGTAGGCGGTGCCCGCGAGGGCGGTGACGCGCTGGCGCTGGGCGGTGGGGGTGGCGTTGAAGACCACCACCAGGTCGCCCAGGGTCATGGTGATCACGCCCGGGGTCTCCTCCCGGCCCGAGAGCGGGAAGCCCAGCCGGGACTGGACCGCCCCGGCCGTGGTGAGGGCGAAGTCCGGCTCGGTGGTGCGGATCTTCAGCAGGTCGCGGTGGGCCGCCGCGGTGGCGTTGATGTCGGTGCAGGTGGGCGCCGGTCCGGTCAGGAGGGGCTTCGCATAGGGCCACTTCGGGGCATTGTCGGCGGCCGGGGGCAGGCCCCGCCCGAAGCCGTTGCCCGCGCGACAGTCCCACTGGATGGCGTTGAACCAGTCGCCGCTGTCGTAGGAGTTGCGGTCCAGGGACTTGGAGCGCAGCAGGTCGGAGCCGGCCTGGGAGAGGGCCGGGCCCTGGGACAGGGTGGCCGTCGCCATGGCCAGGACCTGCATGCGGGCCTTGTCGCGGTTGGCGGTGGCGGGCGGGAGCTTGTAGGTCAGGGCGTCGGCGAGGGTCTCGTTGTCGTGGGCGTCCGCGTACGCGAGGGCGTCGCCGGGGGCGGCCGCATAACCGGCCGGGGCGCCGTTGTAGTCCACTTCGGAGCCCTTGACGCGGCGGCCGGAGGTGTCGGTGAAGGTGTACGAGGCGAGGTTGCCGGAGAGGCCGATCTTGATCAGGTCCTGGGCGTGCAGGAGGCGAGCCCGCTGCTCGGCCGGGGTGCCGTTGGCGGGCGCCCCGTTGGGCTCGGTGAACAGGCCCGACGCGAAGCCCTGCACGCGCGGGTCCTCGTCGAAGGGGCCGCCGCCGCGCACCGCGTCGCGGGCCCGGTCGGAGAAGGTGGCGATCCCGGTCCCGGCCATGTTCTTCTGCGTGGCCTGGACGAAGCGGGCGTCGTCGGCGATCTCGCCGAAGTTCCATCCCTCCCCGTACAGGACGATCTTCTTGCCGTCCACCCCGTCCCTGGCGGGCGTCAGGGCGTCCAGCGCGGCCCTGACGGCCAGGATGTTGGCCTTCGGGTGGTGGCCCATCAGGTCGAAGCGGAAACCGTCGACCTTGTACTCCTTCGCCCAGGTGACGACCGAGTCCACGACGAGGCGGCCCATCATGGCGTTCTCGGGTGCGGTGTTGGCGCAGCAGGTGGAGGTGGCGACGCTGCCGTCGGCCAACAGACGCTGGTAGTAGCCGGGAACGATGCGGTCGAGGACGGACTTGTCGGCCTGCCCGGCGGCGACCGTGTGGTTGTAGACGACGTCCATCACCGTGCGCAGCCCGGCCCCGTTCAGGGACTGGACCATCCTGCGGAACTCGACGGTGCGGGCGGTGCCGTTGGGGTCGCTGGCGTAGCTGCCCTCGGGGACGGTGTAGTGCAGCGGGTCGTAGCCCCAGTTGTAGGAGTCCTTCGCGGCGGCCGCCGCCACGCACGCCTGCTGCTCCTGCGAGTCCGGCGCGTACACCGTGAGGTCGCAGGCGGGCTCGGTGCGGTCCGCCGCCTTCTCCGGGATGGTGCCGATGTCGAAGGCGGGCAGGAGGTGGACGTAGGAGGTGCCGGCGTCGGCCAGGTCGCGCAGGTGGCGCATGCCCGCCGAGCCGGTGTCGGTGAAGGCCAGGTACTGGCCGGGGTGGCCGCTGGTGCGGTCCGCGACGGAGAAGTCGCGGATGTGCAGCTCCTGGATCTGCGCGGAGGTGAAGGGGACGGCCGCGGGCTTGCGCAGCTGCTTCCAGCCGGGCGGCGCCAGCTTCGGATCGGCCAGGTCCACGACCAGGCTGTGGGTGGAGTCGGCCGTCAGGGCGGTGGAGTAGGGGTCGGTGACGAGGTTGCGGACCACCTCGCGGGTGCTGGGGGCCCAGACGGTCACCGCGTAGCGGTACCGCTTGCCGGTCCAGGAGCGCTCGCCGCGCACCGACCAGATGCCGGTGGCGTCGTCGCGGCGCATGGCGACGGTGCGGCCGTCGAGTTCGAGGGCCACCCGCTGGGCGGTGGGTGCCCAGACGGAGAGGGTGGGACGGCCGTCCTTGAAGACCGGGCCCAGGGCGGCGGTCGTCGCGTACAGGTCGTCGAGGACGCCGGCCAGCTGGACGCCGGTGGCGGCGAGGACGGCCCCGTTCGCGGCGCGGGCGCTCGCGACGAGCTGGCCGCGCAGGGCCTCGCGGACGCGGTCCCGGTCGCGCGGGTCGACGGTGAAGGCACTGGAGGCGGCCAGGTGCGGGAACTTCTGCTGCTGGGCGGCGGTCAGCTCGGAGCGGCTGAGCCGCAGCCACCGGGCCGCGCCGGTCAGGGTGCCGTCCTCGGCCTTGACGGAGCCTTCCCGGGAGGCGAGGAGCTGGACGGAGGCGGCCGCCGCGGGGGCGTTCCAGGCGACCGTGTCGCGGTCGATCCACACCGCCCGGGACGTGGTGAGGTCCAGGGCGGCCGAAGAGCCGGCGGGCTGCGGCAGGAGGTACTGCTCCCGGCCGCCGAGCATCCACACCTCGTGGCCGGTGGCCTTCAGGTCCAGGGACTGGTCGGTGGGGAGGTCCTTCTCGTCGCCCTTGTGGAGGATGTAGCTGAGGCTGGTGGCTCCGGCGACGAGCGGGACCTCGTAGACGGCTCCATAGGAGTCGGTACGGGTTGCCGGCAGCGGCTTGGACCAGTCGGTCGGGGTCGCGGCCCCGGTCCACACGTGCAGGCCCCAGCCGTCGTAGGCGCCGTCGGGGCGCTGGTAGTGCAGGACGGCCTTGCCCTGGTCCTGCGGCGGGTACGCGGGGCGGTCGGTCCGGGCGGGCTCCTTGCCCTGCTCCAGCCAGATCTCGCCGGTCTTCGTCACGTCGATGCTGCGGTCGGCGGCGACGTCCTTGGTGCCGTCCTTGTCGATGACGAGGTAACCGACCGAGGAGGCGCCGGGCTTGAGCCTCACATGGGCGAAGGCGCCGTAGGCGTCGCGGCCGGTGAAGGCGTGGCCGGCCGGCCACGGGGTGGCCTCGCCCTCGGCGATGTCGCCCCAGGCGTAGAGCCGCCAGTCGGTGTAGTCGCCGTCGGGGCGGTTGTAGTGGACGACCGCGTAGTCGCGCTGGGTGGCGGTGGGCACATCGGGGGGTGGGGCCTGCCCGGTGACGGACCCGGCGAGGGCGCTCGCCGTGCGGCCGGCGGAGTCCACGACGACGGCCTTGTACCGCAGGGCGGTCCCGGCGGGGGTCTTGGCGTCGATGTGCTGGGTGACCTTGTAGGGGGCGTGGTCGGCGGAGCCGAGTACCTGCCACCTGCCGGTGCCGGTCTGCGCGGCGAAGACGACCCGGTTGAGGCCGCCGCCGCTGACGTCGGCGGACAGCTCGACGGTGCCGGTGGCGCCGGGGGCCGGGGCCTTCAACGTCAGGGCGGGCTTGGCGGTGGGGGCGGCGAGCGGGGCGACGGCCCGCAGGACCACCGAGCCGAGGGCGGGGACGACGACGGTCAGCTTGCCCGTGGCGGAGGCGCGGATCAGCGCGGAGCCGCCGTACAGGGTGCGGTACTGGCTGCCGGCCGGGGCGTCGATCTCGACGGTGCGGGACTCGGCGGCGTTGTTGGCGGCGACCAGGTACTCGGTGCCGCTGCGGGCGTCGGTGCGGGCGAAGGCGTACACGGAGCCGTCGGAGAGCCGTTCGCTCTGGATGCCGTCGCGTAGGGCCGGGTGGGCCTTGGTCAGCTTCGACAGAGCACTGATCTCCTGGTAGAGAGGGTGCTCCGGGTCGTAGGCGTCGCTCGCGTGCGTGCGCGCCGTTCCCAGCTGGTCGTCGTCGAGGTAGTCGGCGGTCTTCGACGCGAACAGGGGCTGGCGTGCGTCCTTGTCGCCGCCCGCGCCGGTGTAGCCCTGCTCGTCACCGGAGTAGATCACCGGATTGCCCCGGGAGAAGAACATCAGCTCGTTGGCGAGCCGGTAGCGGCCCAGCAGCTCCTGCTCGGTCGCGCCCGGCCGGTCCTGCTTGAGGAAGGTCCCGAAGCGGCCCATGTCGTGGTTGCCGAGGAAGGTCACCTGCTCGTAGGCGTTGGCCGTGCCCGAGGTGTAGCGGTAGTCGTCGGCGAGGACGGAGCCCAGCCGGGAGGCCGCCGCGCCCTGGGAGGCGTACGCGCGGATCGCGTCCTGGAGCGGGAAGTCGAGGGTGGCGTCGAGGCGCCCGCGCGTCACGTACGGTGAGGTGACGGCGGTGTCGGCGGAGTAGACCTCGCCGAACATGAAGAAGTCCTCGCGTCCGTGCTTGGCCGCGTACGCGTCGAGGGCGGTCGCCCACTGCGTCCAGAACTCCGTGTTGACGTGCTTGACCGTGTCGATGCGGAAGCCGTCGATCTTGAAGTCCCTGACCCACTTCTCGTAGATCTTCTCCATGCCGCTGACGACCTCGGGGCGCTCGGTCCACAGGTCGTCCAGGCCGAAGAAGTCCCCCTGCTCGGAGGACTCTCCGGCGAAGGTGGAGTCGCCCCGGTTGTGGTACATCGTCGGGTCGTTGAGCCAGGCCGGGACCTTGAGGTGCTTCTTGGCGTCCGGCACGAACGGGGTCCTCGGGAAGGACTCCCCGTCCACCTTCGGGAACTTCCCCTTCCGGTCGGCGTAGTCCTGGTCGTCGAACGGCACACCGTCCTTCGTCAGGTACGGAAACGCCCCCTTCGACAGGTAGGAGTAGGACGCCTCCCGGTAGTCGACCACGTCGGCCGTGTGGTTGGTGATGACGTCGAAGAAGACCTTCATCCCCTTCGCGTGCGCCTTGTCGATCAGCCGTTCCAGGTCGGCGTTGGTGCCGAAGTGCGGGTCGACCTGGGTGAAGTCGGTGATCCAGTAACCGTGGTAGCCGGCGGAGACGTCGTTCCCCTTGCCCTGCACCGGCTGGTTCTTGAAGATCGGCGCCATCCAGATGGCCGTGGTGCCGAGCCCCTTGATGTAGTCGAGCCGGTCGGTGAGCCCCTTGAGGTCGCCGCCCTGGTAGAAGCCCTTGTCGGTGGGGTCCAGTCCGGTCTCCAGGCGGGAGCCGGTCAGTCCGCCCCGGTCGTTGGACGGATCACCGTTCGCGAACCGGTCCGGGAGCACGAAGTAGAACTGCTCGCGGGTCAGGTCGTGGCGGGCCGGCTCGGCGGCCAGTTTCGCGTCGGAGGGCGGGGCGGGCGCCTTGGCCTCGGCGGCCGCGGCGGGGAGGGCGGGCAGGAGCGTCACGGCCAGCGCGGCGGCGAGCGCTCCTGCGGCAGGGCGTATCAAGGCGGGTCTCCTTGTGTACGTGTCGCATGGATGAGGGCCGCCCGGCCTGGGGTCCCCCGGACGGGGTCCGGGGGACGGGGCAGGAAGCGCCGGGCGGCCCTGGTCTGTGGGGCGGCGGCTCAGCTGCGCCAGGTGTCGGTCAGCGTGACCTTGCCGCTCGCGGGTACGGTGGCCGTGCGGTTGGCGCCGCTTTCCCAGGTCACGTTCCCGTCGGCGTCCTTGCGGATGTACTTGTAGGCGAAGGACGCGCCCGCCGGGAGGGTGACGTCGAGCTTCCAGACGGGATAGGCCGCCGGGTCCAGCTTCAGCGCGGCGCCGGTGTTCCAGTTGCCGAGCTCGGCACGGTCACCGGTGACGTAGATGTTCTGTCCCGGCACGGTGGTGGCGTTGACGGCGAAGGCGGCCCCGCCGGAGCCTGCCGGGGTGCCCGAGCAGGTACGGGCGTTGACGTGCAGGGCGAGTGCGGTACCGGCGCCGAGCGTCGCGGTGAACCGGCCGCCGGAGTCGACGGTGACGGTGCGCCCGCTCTGCACGTCGCAGTAGTCGCCGGCGGGGAGCGAGGTCTGGAATGTCCGGGTCAGGGCCGAAGCCTCGTGGTTGATCGCGACGTAGGCCTTGGTGCCGCGCCCGAAGGCGATCCGGTCGCCGCCGTTGTCCCACCAGTTCACGACGCCCTGGCCGCGGGCCGCGTTGCGGAAACCGACCATGGAGGAGATCTCCCGCCAGGCGTGCTGGCACTTCCACCCGTCCGAGTAACAGGCGTTGACCGTGCCGCCGTTCGGCGGGCCGGCGTCCTTGTCGGTCCACTCGTATCCGGAGTGCACGTCCGGGGATCCGTACGGCCAGGCCAGGGCGAACACACTGGCCAGGGTGTAGGTGGACCCGTCCTTGTAGGTGAGCGTGTCACCGACGCGCTCGGTGTCGTGGTTGTCGACGAAGACGCCGCTCTGACCGGAGGGCATGTAGCTCCACGCCTCGCCGAAGTTCTTCAGGTAGGCCAGGTTCTCGTTCTGGAAGACGCGCTTGAGGTCCCGGGCGTACCGGAACTCCTGGACGTCGCCGTTGCCGAGGTACTCGCTCGGCAGGACGGCCTCCCCGGCCCCGAAGATCGCCTCCTGCTTCCAGTAGACCGAGGGGTTCGTCAGCCGGGACTTGATGGCGGCGAGGTCGGCTGCCGGCATGTGCTTGGCGGCGTCGATGCGGAAGCCGTCGACGCCCAGCGAGAGCAGGTCGTTGAGGTAGCCGGCGATCCGGCCCCGTACGTAGTCCTCGCCCGTGTCGAGGTCCGCGAGCTGGACGAGCTCGCAGTTCTGCACGTTGCCGCGGTCCTGGTAGGTGGAGATCGTCGCCCGGCAGTCGTCCATGTCGGCGCCCGAGTAGATCCCCGGGTAGGTGTACTTCGTGTACGAAGAACCGCCCGTCCCGGTCAGCGTCGCGCCCGCGTCCGCCGGGCCGGCCATGTGGTTGATGACGGAGTCGACGACGACCTTCACGCCCGCGGCGTGGCAGGAGCCGACCATCGCCTGGAAGGCGGCCCGGTCGCCGAGCCGCCCGGCGATCTTGTAGCTGACGGGCTGGTACGAGGTCCACCACTGGCTGCCCTGGACGTGCTCCTGCGGGGGCGAGACCTGCACGTACCCGTAGCCGGCGGGGCCGAGGGAGTCGGTGCAGGCCTTGGCGACGGAGTCGAATCGCCACTCGAAGAGGACGGCGGTCACGTCCTTCTCGCCGGGGGGCGCGGCGGCGGCCTGCGGCGCAGTGGCGGTGAGCGTGGCGGCGGCAAGTGCGGTGGCGGTGAAAAGAGTTGCAGCTCTGACAGCTCTGGCAGGCATGCGGGGGCCTCCTGGCGGAAGACGTGGGGATTGGAGCGACCGTAGGTGCCAGGTGGAAGCGCTGCAAGAGTTTGCGCAAGAGATTGCAGGATTGTTTCCGACGCGTGTCCCCCCTCCCTCACCGGCACCCCAACTCGCGCCCCATTCCTTCCGGTTGCTCCCTGGTTGGGCCCACCAGGCCCACAGAGGGGCTACTTGCCCTCTGGTTCGCCGCTCGTCAACGGCACCCCGGGGTGCCCGCCGGCTGTTCCGTCCGGTCCGCAGCCCCGGCTCGTGGGCCGCAACGGTCACCACCGGGCACCCGGCCAACCGGCTTTGGGGTTTCCGGTTTCACTCGGCCCCCGCACCGCTGGGGCACACTGGCTGATCGTGACCTCGTCAAGCGCCTCTCCCGTACGGTTTCCTCTTCTGGCCGCCATGGGCGTGAACGTCGGATGGCATCTGGCACTGTTCGCCGCCGCGTTCGCACTCCCTTCGATCGGTTTCGCCGGGCCGGTTCTTGTCAATCTGGCCGCCTGCGTCGTCCCGTTGGCGGTGGTGGCGCTGTTTCGATGGTGGCGGTCCCCGTGGTTGGCGACTCTGCGGCCACGCCGCCCGTGGCTACTGGTACCGGCGTACCTCGTGGTTTGCCTGGAGCTGACGCGGGGCGTCGTCGGCCCGGCAAGCGCCCTGGCGGCGAGTGCGCTGCTGATGCTGTCGGTCGGGATCAGCGAGGAGCTGTACGCACGCGGTGTCATGCAGGAACTTCTGCGTGCACTGTCACCGTGGCGGCTCACCCTCTGGGTCGCTCTGCTGTTCGGTCTGGGACACGTCATATCCGGACTTGTCTTCGGCCGGTCGCCGGAGTACATGGTGTTCCAGGTCCTGCACGCGTCCGTCTTCGGATTCGTGCTGGCCGCGCTTCGCCTCCACACCGTCTCGATCTGGCCGCTGGCACTTCTGCATGCTGTGAGCAACTGGACCAATTCCAACAGCCCGGGCGAGCTTCCGGTCTGGTGGGAGGCGCTCCGCCTTCTCGCGCTCACCGGCTACGGCGTGGCGCTGGTCCGGATTCGAGCGCAGGAGGGCCGCTGCGGGGAGAGCGGCCAGCAGGAGGTCAAGCAGAAGAGGTGACCGGCAAGGTCCGGGAGCACCCGCCACTGCTCTCCATGGCCAGTTGCCCGGCCGGGTGGCCCACCACCGACCACGCACGGTGGCGCCAGGGCCGACCTCACCGATTCCGGTTGCGCAAGCGCGCCCGCTCGGGCCTGCACGCGCCGTCGGCGAGGGGCCTTGTCGTGGCGCCGCTGCGCGACGACCTTCGGCCGCCCCTGAACGGCCATCCCTGACCGGCCGCCCCGCCCCACCGGCTTGCGCCGGCGTCCGGCCGCCCCGCGCACGGGCCCAGGCCGGTCCCGGCCCAGCCGCAGGCGCCCGTACCGCTACTCCGGCGACTGGCCCGTCGAGCCGCGGACCACCAGTTCGGGCTGGAAGACGTACTCCGTGCGCTGGACCGGGGTCCCGGACACCGCCTCCAGGAGGGCGCCGACCGCCGCCGTCGCCATCGCCCGTACCGGCTGGCGGACCGTCGTGAGCGGCGGGTCCGTGAAGGCGATCAGGGGCGAGTCGTCGAAGCCGACCACGGAGACGTCCTGCGGCACCCGCAGGCCCCGCTCGCGCACGGCCCTTATCACCCCGAGTGCCATCGGGTCGCTGCCGCAGACGATGCCCGTGCAACCGCGGTCGAGGAGGGCGCCGCCGGCGGCGTGCCCGCCCTCGACCGTGAACAGGGTGCGCTGGATCCGCCCCTCGGCCTCCGCGTCCGGTACGACGGACCGGAAACCCTGCTCCTTGCGGGCCGAGGGCACGTACCGGGTCGGCCCGATGGCCAGCCCGATGCGTTCGTGTCCGAGGTCCTGCAGGTGCCGTACGGCCATCTCGGCGGCCGCCCGGTCGTCCGGGGAGATGAAGGGGGCGTTCACGTGCTCGTTGAAGCCGTTGATCATCACGAACGGCAGCCCCCGGGAGGCGAGCCGCTGGTAGCGGGCGGGATCTGCGTGGGAGTCGGCGTGCAGGCCGGAAAGGAAGACGATGCCGGTGACCCCCCGCTCCTCCAGCTGCTCCACCAGCTCGTCCTCGGTGGCCCCGCCGGGCGTCTGCGTGCACAGCACCGGCGTGTACCCGTGCCCGGCCAGGGCCTGTTCGATCACCTGCGCGAACGCCGGGAAGATCGGGTTGGTGAGCTCCGGGATCAGCAGTCCGACCAGGCCGTTACTGCGCCGCTTGAGCCGCACGGGCCGCTCGTAGCCGAGCAGGTCCATCGCGGCCAGCACCTTGTGCCGGGTGCCGGCCGCGACGCCTGCCTTGCCGTTGAGCACACGGCTGACCGTCGCCTCGCTGACCTGGGCCTGCGCGGCGATGTCCGTCAGCCGGAGGGGGGAGGTCACCCCGACGTCACCTGCCACCACACCGTGGTGTCGGCCGGCAGCACGCCGTCCTCGACCGTCGCGCCGCTGGACAGCAGGGCCTCGCCGGCGACGGGGAGGCGTACGGCCGTGCCGGTGGTGTTGGCGGTGCAGAGGAAGTCCCCGCGGCGGAAGGCCAGGACGCCCTCGGGGGCGTCCTGCCAGTCCACCGAGTCACCCGCGCCCAGGTCGGGGCGCTCGCGGCGCAGCCGCAGGGCCGTTCGGTACAGCTCCAGGGTGGAGGACGGGTCGCCGGTCTGCGCCTCCACGCTCAGCCCGGCCCAGGAGTCGGGCTGCGGGAGCCAGCTGCCGCCGGTGCCGAAGCCGTACGGGGCCTCGGTGCCCGACCACGGGAGGGGGACCCGGCAGCCGTCCCGGAAACCGTCCTGTCCGGCCGCGCGGAAGAAGGACGGGTCCTGGCGGACCTCGTCCGGCAGGTCGGTGACGTCGGGCAGGCCGAGTTCCTCGCCCTGGTAGACGTACGCCGAGCCGGGCAGCGCCAGCATCAGCAGGCTCGCCGCGCGGGCGCGCCGCAGGCCGAGCTCGCGGTCCCCGGGCTCGCGCAGCTGGGTGCCGAGGCCGGCGGGGTTGGCGAAGCGGGTGGCGTGCCGGGTGACGTCGTGGTTGGACAGCACCCAGGTGGTGGGGGCGCCCACGGGGCGCATCGCGGCCAGCGAGCCGTCGATGACCTCGCGGAGCGCCGTCGCCTCCCAGTCGGTGGTCAGGTACTGGAAGTTGAACGCCTGCTGCATCTCGTCGGGGCGGACGTAGCGGGCCGTGCGCTCGACGGTGGGGGTCCACGCCTCGGCGACCAGGACGCGGTCGCCCTCGTACTCGTCGAGGATCCGGCGCCAGGAGCGGTATATCTCGTGGACGCCGTCCTGGTCGAAGAAGGGCATGACGTCGTTGCCGAGCAGCTTCAGCTGGTCCCTGGCGCCGAGGTCGGGCAGGCCGGGGGCCTTGACCAGGCCGTGGGCCACGTCGACGCGGAAGCCGTCGGCGCCGAGGTCGAGCCAGAAGCGCAGGATGGAGCGGAACTCGTCCTGGACGGCAGGGTGCTCCCAGTTGAAGTCGGGCTGCTCGGGTGCGAAGAGGTGCAGGTACCACTCGCCGTCCGCGACCCGGGTCCAGGCGGGCCCGCCGAAGATCGACTCCCAGTCGTTGGGGGGCAGTTCGCCGTCCTCGCCCTGGCCGGGACGGAAGTGGAACCGCTCCCGCAGCCGGGACCCGGGGCCTTCGCGCAGCGCCTGCTTGAACCATTCGTGCTGGTCGGAGCAGTGGTTCGGGACGAGGTCGACGATGATGCGCAGTCCCAGTCCGTGGGCCTCGCGGATCACGGCGTCGGCGTCGTGCAGGGTGCCGAACATGGGGTCGATGGCCCGGTAGTCGGCGACGTCGTAGCCGGCATCGGCCTGCGGGGAGGCGTAGAAGGGGCTGAGCCAGACGGCGTCGACGCCCAGCTCCTTGAGGTAGGGCAGGCGGCTGCGGATGCCTTCGAGGTCCCCCATGCCGTCCCCGTTGGAGTCGGCGAAGCTGCGCGGATAGACCTGGTAGATCACCGCGTCTCTCCACCAGCCGGGCGTGGTGCCGGTGGTGGTGGGAAGTGCGTCGGCGAGGTGCTGGGTCATGTCGTCCTTGGAGAGATCGGGCCGGGAAGGCGAACGGGCAGGCTCGGGTGGTCAGCCCTTGGTGGCGCCTGCCGTCATCCCGGCGACGAGGTGACGCTGGGCGAATACGAAGAAGATCGCCGCGGGGATGGCGATGAGGACCGAGGCGGCGCTCATCGCACCCCAGTTGGAGGTGTACTGGGTGACGAAGGTCTGCAGTCCGCCGGCCAGGGTGAGGTTCTCCTCGCCGACCATGAAGGCGGAGGCGTAGGCGACCTCGCCCCAGGCGGTGATGAAGGCGTAGAAGCCGGTGACGGCGAGGCCGGGCTTGGCGAGCGGGAGGATCAGCCGCCAGAAGGTGCCGAAGGGGTTCAGTCCGTCGACGCGGCCCGATTCGTCGATCTCGACCGGGATGGTGTCGAAGAAGCCCTTCATCATCCATGCGCAGAACGGCACGGCGATGGTCAGGTAGGTGATGATCAGGCCGACGGGCTGGTTGAGCAGCCCGAGCTGCCCCATCAGGTTGTAGAGCGGGACGATCAGGATGGCCATCGGGAACATCTGTGTGATGAGCAGGGTCCACATCAGTGGCTTCATGCCGGGGAACTTGAAGCGGCTGACCGCGTATCCGGTGGTGGCGGCGATGAAGACACCGAGGACGGTGGTGACGCCGGCGACCAGGACGGAGTTGAGGAACCAGTCGAGGAAGTGGCTCGACTCCAGCAGGTACGTGTAGTTGCTGAGGGTGGGTTCCTTGACGAAGTCCGTGGTGATGGCGTGCTGCGCGGGCTTGAGCGAGGTCAGCAGGATCCACAGGACGGGGAAGACGGCGATGACGGACGCGACGGCGAGGGTCGCGTGCAGGCCGACGGAGGCCAGGGGGGAGCGGCTGCCCCGGGTACGCGTGCTGGTCATGGTCACCACACCTCTCCCTGCTTGCGCAGCGAGCGCCGGTAGACCAGCGCGAAGATCATGAGCAGCAGGAGGATCAGTACGCCCCACGTCGCGGAGACGGCGAAGTCGCGCGGGCTCGTGATGAAGGCCTCCCGGAAGGCCTGGGTCACCAGGATCTCGGTGGAGTCTCCCGGTCCGCCCCGGGTGAGCAGGAAGATCACCGGGAACATGTTGAAGGTCCAGATGGTGGAGAGCAGGATCACGGTCATGCTGACCGTGCGCAGTCCGGGCAGGGTGATGTGGCGGAAGCGCTGCCAGGCGCTGGCGCCGTCCATCTCGGCGGCCTCGTAGAGCTCGCCGGGGATGGACTGCAGGCCGCCGAGGAGGGCGACCATCATGAAGGGGATGCCCAGCCAGACGTTGACGGCGATGACCGAGAACTTGGCCCAGGTCGGGTCGTCGAGCCACGGCACGGCGGCGATGCCGCCGCCGTCGAGGACCTTGTTGAGGATGCCGTTGTCGCGGTTGAAGAGGAACCGCCAGGCGAAGACGGAGACGAAGCCGGGCACGGCCCAGGGCAGGATGAGCGCCATCCGGTAGGCGGCGCGGCCCCGGAACTGCCGGTTCAGCATGTTGGCGAGGGTCAGTCCGAGCACGAACGTGATGGACACGCACGCGACGGTCCAGACCACCGTCCACACCAGCCGCTGCAGGAACACCGGGTCGCCGAGCACCGCCGTGTAGTTGTCGAGTCCGATGAACTCGTACGTGGCGTCGATGTGGCGGGCGCCGATGTCACGGGCGACATTGCGCTCGTTGGCGTCGGTCAGCGACAGGTAGATGCCGCGCACCAGCGGCCACCCGATGATCACGCCGAGGACGAGCACCACCGGGGCGACCATGGCCCAGGCGTACCAGTGGGTGGCGAGGGCGCGCCTCAGGCCACCTGTGCTCCGGGGGGTCCCGGTGTTCCCGCTGTCAGTCCAGCGGCTCCGGCCGCGGACGGCGGAGTCGTTCCCGACTCCGTCGTCCGCGGCCTTCGCCCCCGACAGGCTGT